>NZ_JBFTER010000018.1:0-61924 GCF_047229345.1 Cellulomonas jepli
GTCGCCGACCGCGCGCACGTGCCGCGGGCCGCCCGCCGGCGCCCAGGTCGCGTCGACCCGGACCGCCCCGTCGGGGTCGAGCGGCAGAGCGCCGCCCAGCCACGCGGTCGCCGGCCGGGCACCCACCGCGGCGAGCACGACGTCGGCGTCGAGGTCCCGGCCGTCGGTGAGCCGCACGCCGTCCGCGCGCACCTCCGCGACCCCGACGCCCGTGACCAGCGTGATGCCTGCCGCCGCGTACCAGGGGATCGTGAGCGCCCCGACGTCCGAGCCGAGCGCGGCCGCGAGGGGCGTGGGCGCGGCCTCGACCACGGTGACGTGCACGCCGGCGGCGGCGGCGACGCCCGCGACCTCGGCGCCCACCCACCCGGCGCCGACCACCACGAGCCGGACCCCCGGGCGCAGCGACGCGCGCAGCCGGGCGGCGTCGTCCGCGGTGTGCAGCACGTGCGCGTGCCCCCAGCCCGGTGGCCGGACCGCGTGCGCCCCGCTCGCGAGCACGACCGCGTCCGCGACGACGCTGCCCGCGCCGGTCGTGACGACGACGTCGTCGTCCCGCACCTCGAGCGCGCGCGCGGGCTCGGCGAGCCGGGCGTCGTCGACGAGCGCGAGCGCGTCGACCCCGAGGTCGTCCGCGAGCCACACCGGCTCCGGCCGGTCGAGCAGGTGCTTCGACAGCGGGGGCCGGTCGTAGGGCGGGACGCCCTCGGCGCCGAGCAGCGTGACGGGACCGGTGAAGCCCTCCTCGCGCAGCGCCGTGACGGTGCGGTGCGCGGCGAGCCCGCCCCCGACGACGACGACGGACCTGGGCGAGCGCGGGGCGGGGTCGGTCACGGGCGCAACGGTAGTCTCACGCGCAGGAGGCAGACCGATGGCGCACGACCCGCAGGACCCGCAGCACGCCCGTGACCCGCAGCCCCGCCCGGCGGTGGCGGCCCCGCCGTCCCCCGGTGCGCGGCCCGCGCCCGGCCGGGGCGAGCCGGCTGCGTCGCGCCCCGACGGCAGCCCGGAGCCCCAGGTCGCGCCCCTGGACACGTCGACCGCGGGCGTCCCGGTGATCCCGCCCGAGGAGAAGCCGCTCGACCCGCGCCGGATCGCGCGCGAGTCGCTCGCCGCGAGCCGGAACTGGTCGCTGTGGCTCGTCGCCGCCGGGCTCCTCTCCGCGTGCGTCGTCGCGGTGCTGCGGGGCGGCGCCGCCGGTGCGCTGGTGATCGCGGCGATCCTCGCGATGTCGGCCGTCGTGCGTGCCGTCGTGCCCGAGCCCGGCCCGGTCGCGCTCGCGGTGCGGGCGCGGGCGCTCGACGTCGCGGTGCTCACGAGCCTCGCGGTCGGCATCGGGGTCCTCTCGCAGGCCATCCCGACGAGCTGACCCGTCCCGCCCGGCCCACCCGCCAGGGGCGACCACGACGGGCCCGGGCCGCCACGGGCCCGGACGCAGCGACGCGGAGACGCCGGGCGCAGAGACGCCGGACGCGGAGACGCCGGACGCAGAGACCCCGGACGCAGAGACGCCCGAGCGGCCGTGGGTTCCACGGCCGCTCGGGCGCTGCGTGCGACGCGGGGCGTGCGCCCCCGCGGGTGTCAGAGGGCGCGCTCGGCCTCGTCGCCCGTGAGCACGACGACGTCGTCCTCGCCGAGCAGGTCGTCCTGGACGGGCTCCGCGCCGAAGGCCCGGTAGAGCAGGCCGGCGAGCGCGGCGCCGACCAGCGGGGCCACCCAGAAGAGCCACAGCTGGCCGAACGCCCAGCTCTCCGAGAACACCGCCGCGGCCGTCGAGCGCGCGGGGTTGAGGCTGCCGTTCGTCATCGGGATGGTCACGAGCAGGCCGACGACGAACGCGAAGCCGATCGCGGCCGGCGCGAGGCTGTTGGTCGAGCGGCGGTCGGTCGACCCGAGGATGACGCCCACGAAGAGCGCCGTCATGACGACCTCGATGAGGAGCGCGCCGAGCAGCGAGAAGCCCTCGCCCTGGACCTGGGCCCCGATCGGGGAGTGCGTGCCGTAGCCGTTCGCGACCGACGAGAAGAACTCGCGCGCCTGCTCGGCGAGGGTCGGGAACGACGAGAGCGTCACGTACAGCACCGCGGCCGCGGCGACACCACCGACGAGCTGGGCGAGCCAGTAGGGGAGCACGTCCTTCCACGACGTGCGGCCGGCGATCGCGGCACCGAGGGTGACGGCCGGGTTGAAGTGCCCGCCCGAGACGTACCCGACCGCGACGGCGCCGGCGAGCAGCGCGAGCCCGAAGGCCAGCGCGGTCGCGAGCGGCCCGCCGCCGAGCCCGGTGATGTTCGCGTACAGCGCGGTGCCCAGGCCCGCGATCACGAGGAACAGCGTGCCGAACGCCTCGGCGGCGAGCCGCGGGCCGAGACCCGGGCCGACGGGCACGGCCGCGACGGCGACGGGCGCGAGGGCCACGTCGTCGTCGAGCGAGGGGACCGGAGCAGGTGCGGGGGCAGATGCGGCGGGTGCGGGTGCGGCGGGCGCAGCCCCGGCGGGCTTGTCGAGACCGACAGGAGCGGCGGTGCTCGTGGAGGTCTCGGCCGGGACGGTGCCGCCCGCGCCGACCGCGGGCGTGGTGGTGGCGTCGGGGGTCACGGCGTCCGGGCCGGTGGCCTCGGGCGATCCGGTGGGGTCCTGGGACATGGGGTTCCTGTCGTCGAGGATCGGGTGGCGCGACCGGCAGCTGCGGCGCCGGGCGCGGGGCGGTCAGCACCGGCCAGCATGCCAGCCGAACCTGCGCGCGTCCTGGGTAAGCCCGAGGTGCTCGTCCGGCGGCCGTGCCTGAAGCGCTTCACCCGCGTAGGGGACGGTCACGGTCGCACGTGACCGTGCCCACGGCGGACGGTCGGGGCAAAGTCTCTCGACGTCGAGTAATCTTGGCGCCGGACAGCACACGAGAGCTCAGGAGATCCCGCATGGCGAAGATCAAGGTAGTGGGCCCGGTCGTCGAGCTCGACGGCGACGAGATGACCCGGATCATCTGGCAGTTCATCAAGGACCGCCTCATCCACCCGTACCTCGAGATCGACCTGCGCTACTACGACCTGTCGATCGAGAACCGCGACGCGACCGACGACCAGGTCACGATCGACGCGGCGCACGCCATCAAGGAGCACGGCGTCGGCGTCAAGTGCGCGACGATCACGCCCGACGAGGCGCGCGTCGAGGAGTTCGGCCTCAAGAAGATGTGGGTCTCGCCCAACGGCACGATCCGCAACATCCTCGGCGGCGTCGTCTTCCGCGAGCCGATCATCATCTCGAACATCCCGCGCCTCGTGCCGGGCTGGAACAAGCCGATCATCATCGGCCGCCACGCGCACGGCGACCAGTACAAGTCGACGAACTTCAAGGTGCCCGGCGCCGGGAAGATCACGATGACGTTCGAGCCGGCCGACGGTTCCGAGCCGCAGCAGTTCGAGGTCGTGACGATGCCCGAGGCGGGCGGCGTGGCGATGGGGATGTACAACTTCAACGAGTCGATCCGCGACTTCGCGCGCGCCTCGTTCGCGTACGGCCTGCAGCGCGGGTACCCCGTGTACCTGTCGACCAAGAACACGATCCTCAAGGCGTACGACGGTGCGTTCAAGGACATCTTCCAGGAGGTGTTCGACGCCGAGTTCGCCGCGGACTTCGCCGCCGCGGGCCTCACGTACGAGCACCGCCTGATCGACGACATGGTCGCCGCCGCGATGAAGTGGGAGGGCGGCTACGTCTGGGCGTGCAAGAACTACGACGGCGACGTCCAGTCCGACACCGTCGCGCAGGGCTTCGGCTCGCTCGGCCTCATGACGTCGGTGCTCATGACGCCCGACGGCAAGACCGTCGAGGCCGAGGCGGCGCACGGCACCGTCACTCGCCACTACCGCCAGCACCAGGCGGGCAAGCCCACGTCGACGAACCCGATCGCGTCGATCTTCGCCTGGACCGGTGGCCTCAAGCACCGCGGCAAGCTGGACGGCACGCCCGAGGTCACGCAGTTCGCGGAGACGCTCGAGAAGGTCGTCATCGAGACCGTCGAGAGCGGCAAGATGACCAAGGACCTCGCCTCGCTCGTCGGGCGCGACCAGGCCTGGCTCACGACCGAGGAGTTCCTCGCGGCGCTCGACGAGAACCTCGCCGCACGCCTGGGCTGACCTGCCCGTCGGCGCCGCCGCACGCGCGACGCCACCCCGCACGACCTGCACGCACCGCGACGCACGGTGCCCGGCACGGCCCCTGGGCCCCGGGTACCGTGCGTCGTAGCGTGTGGGGCGCGTCCCCAGCAGCACCTGATCCCGAGCAGCGACCGATCGAGGGAGATCCCGGACCATGACAACGCCCGTGAACGTGACCGTCACCGGAGCTGCCGGCCAGATCGGCTACGCGCTGCTGTTCCGCATCGCGTCCGGCCAGCTGCTCGGTGCGCAGACCCCGGTGCGGCTCAAGCTCCTCGAGATCCCGCAGGGCGTCAAGGCCGCCGAGGGCGTCGCGCTCGAGCTCGAGGACTGCGCGTTCCCGCTGCTGTCCGGCATCGACATCTTCGACGACGCGACCGCCGCGTTCGACGGCGCGAACGTCGCCCTGCTGGTCGGTGCGCGCCCGCGCACGGCCGGCATGGAGCGGGGTGACCTGCTCTCGGCGAACGGCGGCATCTTCAAGCCGCAGGGCGAGGCGATCAACGCGGGCGCGGCCGAGGACATCCGGGTGCTCGTCGTCGGCAACCCGGCGAACACGAACGCGCTCATCGCCGCGTCGCACGCCCCCGACGTGCCGACGTCCCGCTTCACGGCCATGACGCGCCTGGACCACAACCGCGCGCTCACGCAGCTCGCGACGAAGGCCGGGGCGTCGGTCACCGACATCCAGCGGCTCGCGATCTGGGGCAACCACTCGGCGACCCAGTACCCGGACATCACGCACGCGACGATCGGTGGCCGCCCGGCGACCGAGGTGGTCGGCGACCAGGCGTGGGTCGAGGGCGAGTTCATCCCGCGCGTCGCCAAGCGCGGTGCCGAGATCATCGCGGCGCGCGGCGCGTCGTCGGCGGCCTCCGCGGCGAACGCGGCGGTCGACCACGTGTACTCGTGGGTCAACGGGACGCCCGAGGGTGACTGGACGTCGGCCGCGGTCGTGTCGGACGGGTCGTACGGCGTGCCCGAGGGCCTCATCTCGTCGTTCCCCGTGACGTCCTCGGGCGGCGAGTGGCACATCGTGCCCGACCTCGAGATCGACGGGTTCAGCCGCGGGCGCATCGACGCCTCGGTCGCCGAGCTCGGCGAGGAGCGCGACGCCGTGCGCTCGCTCGGGCTCATCTGAGCGCACCCCTCCGCGACGCGTGCGGGTCGTCATCCGGGTCCTCCCGGTGGCGGCCCGCACGTGCGTCCGGGGCAGGTCGGGGGTGCGCTCGATCGGGCAGGCTGCAAACTCTTGCTGAAACTTGCGGGGGTATGTACCGTCAGCCCGACACGTCCCCTTTCCGCACGCCGGTGTGCGGTGACGAAGGAGTCCCGGGAATGGCTGCTGCCGACGCGCGCATCCGCACCACCACCTCATTGCTGGCAGTCACCGCGCTCGTCGCCGTCGGCCTCGTCGCGAACCCTGCGACCGGCCCGGCGAGCGCCGCGACGGAGCCCGCCCCCCGCACGTTCGCGCTCGTCGGCTCGCTGCAGGACGAGCTCGGCTGCGCGGAGGACTGGGCGCCCGCGTGCGCCGAGACCGAGCTCGCCCCGACGGGCACCGACGGCCGGTACGCGCTCGAGGTGACGCTGCCCGCGGGCACGTACGAGTACAAGGTCGCGGTCGACGACGCGTGGGACGAGTCCTACGGCGCGGACGGCAGCGGCGACAACACCCCGCTGGTGCTCGCGGGGGAGTCCGCGGTGCGGTTCACCTACGACGACACCACGCACCGCACGGCGCTGACCCCGCTCGGCCTCACGGGCGCGTACACGGAGGCGGACGACGCCCTCGTCGCGGCTCCCGTGCGCCAGCCCGGGTCCGCCGAGCAGTTCTACTTCGTGATGACCGACCGGTTCGCGAACGGCGACACCACGAACGACACCGGCGGGCTGACCGGCGACCGCCTCACGACGGGCCTCGACCCGACCGACAAGGGCTTCTACCACGGCGGCGACATCGCGGGCCTGCACGAGCAGCTCGACTACATCGAGGGCCTCGGGACGACCGCGATCTGGCTGACCCCGTCGTTCGCGAACCGCCCGGTCCAGGGCACCGGCGCGAACGCCTCCGCCGGGTACCACGGCTACTGGATCACCGACTTCACGCGCGTCGACCCGCACCTCGGCACGAACGCCGAGCTGGAGGCGCTGATCGCGGACGCGCACGAGCGCGGCATCAAGGTCTACTTCGACATCATCACGAACCACACGGCGGACGTCGTCGACTACGCGGAGAAGCAGTACTCCTACGTCGACCAGGCGACCCGGCCCTACACGGACGCCGCAGGCGAGGAATTCGACCCCGCCGACCACGCCGGCACGGGGGAGTTCCCGGAGCTCGACCCGGCGACGTCGTTCCCGTACACGCCCGTCGTGGCGCCCGCCGACGCGGACCTCAAGGTCCCGGCCTGGCTCAACGACCCGACGCTCTACCACAACCGCGGGAACTCGACGTGGACGGGGGAGTCCGTCACGTACGGCGACTTCGACGGCCTTGACGACCTCATGACGGAGCACCCGACGGTCGTGAACGGCTTCGTCGAGGTCTACCAGGACTGGATCGACCTCGGGATCGACGGCTTCCGGATCGACACCGTCAAGCACGTGAACATGGAGTTCTGGGAGGAGTGGACCACGCAGGTCCGCGACTACGCGCACGCGAACGGCAAGCCGGACTTCTTCATGTTCGGTGAGGTCTACGACGCGGACGCGAAGAAGCTCTCGCCGTACGTCCGGAACACCGACATGAGCTCGGTGCTCGACTTCGCGTTCCAGTCGAGCGCGGCCGGCTACGCCGGGGGCTCCTCGGCGGAGGCCCTGCAGAAGCTGTTCGCGACCGACGACTACTACACGACGCCGGACTCGAGCGCGTCCGCGCTGCCGACCTTCCTGGGCAACCACGACATGGGCCGCATCGGGTACGCGCTCGCGAGCTCGTCGGCCCCGTCCGCGGAGACGCTCGCGCGCGACGAGCTCGCGCACTCGCTGATGTACCTCACGCGTGGGCAGCCGGTCGTCTACTACGGCGACGAGCAGGGCTTCGTCGGCACCGGGTCGCTCGGCGGCAAGGACAAGGACGCCCGCCAGTCGCTGTTCGCGACGCAGGTCACCGAGTACGCCGACCAGCCGCTCGTCGACGGCACCCCGGCCGGCTCGGTCGACCGGTACGACACCGACGCCCCGCTGTACGACCACATCGCGGAGCTCGCGGCGCTGCGCTCGTCGACGCCTGCGCTCGCGACCGGCGCGCAGGTCGAGCGGTTCAGCGAGGGCCCGGTGTACGCGTTCTCCCGCGTCGACCGCACCGAGAAGGTCGAGCACCTCGTCGCGCTCAACAACGCGGCCGAGGCGGCGACCGTCACCATCCCGACGCTCACGCCCGGCGCGGCGTTCGCCCCGCTCGCCGGCACGGACGCCACGGTCACGGCCGACGCCGCGGGCGCCGTCACGCTGACGGTCCCGGCGCTGTCCGCCGTCGTGCTCAAGGCCGACGCGCAGGTCGCCGCGTGGGCTGCGGACGCCCCCGACGTCACGGTGAGCGTCCCGGCGCCCGGCGCTGCCGTCACGGGGATCGCCCCGGTCGCCGCTGACGTCCCCGACACGTCGTGGACCGAGACGTCGTTCGCCTACCGCGTGCTCGGCGACGACGCGTGGACCCCGCTCGGCACCGCCGAGGACACCGACCCGCGCGTCTTCCACGACGTCACCGGGCTCGCGAAGGGCACGGTCGTCGAGTACCGCGCCGTCACGGTCGACGCCGCGGGCGAGCGCACGGCCGCCTCGACGTACGCGGGTGTGGGTGTCGCGCTCGACGGCGTGGTGCCGACCGAGCCCGAGCCCGGCGGCGGGGTGGTCTCGATCCCCGGGAGCCACAACTCCGAGATGAGCTGCCCGGGTGGCGACTGGCAGCCGGCGTGCGAGGTCGCGCGCCTGACGCAGCAGCCGGGCGGGGCGTACTCCGGGACGTTCGAGATCCCGGCGGGCACCTACGAGTACAAGGTCGCGATCGACGGCACGTGGGAGGAGAACTACGGCGCGGGCGGAGTGCCCGGGGGCGGCAACGTCACGTACACGTCGACCGGTGGGCCGGTGACGTTCGTCTACGACCCGGTCACGCACTGGTTCACGTCGAGCGCGGAGGGTCCGCTCCTCACGGTTCCGGGCAGCCACCAGAGCGAGCTCGGGTGCACGGAGGACTGGCAGCCGCAGTGCCTCGCGCCGTGGCTGCAGGACCCGGACGGCGACGGGACGTTCACGGCGACCGCCACGTTCGAGGAGGCCGGCGCGTTCGAGGCGAAGGTCGCGCACGGCCTGTCGTGGGACGAGAACTACGGGGCGGACGGCGCACCGGGCGGAGCGAACATCGCGTTCACCGTGCCCGCCGGCGAGCCCGTGACGTTCACCTACGTCCTGGCGACGCACGTGCTGACGGTCGGCTCGGCCGAGCCGACGCTCCCCGGCACGGGCGAGGCGCGCGCGCACTGGGTCGACGAGACCACGCTCGCGTGGCCCGCCGCCCTCGTGGGCGACGCCGACCCGGCCGACCTCCGCTTCGCGCTGCACGGCTCGCCCGACGGCGCGGTCGAGGTCGCGGACGGCGCCGTCACCGGCGGCGAGACGTTCCCGCTCACCGTGCGCGACGGCGGCCTGACCGAGGAGCAGCTCGACCGTTTCCCGGCGCTCGGCGGCTACGTCGCGCTCGGGCTCGAGGACGTGGACCGCGCGCAGGTCGAGGCGCTGCTGCGCGGCGAGCTGCTCGTGAGCCAGCGCGCCGCAGGCGATGACGGTGCGCTCCAGGCGGCGAGCGGGGTGCAGATCCCCGGCGTGCTCGACGACCTGTACGCGGACGCCGCCGACGACGGCGAGTTCGGGGCGACGTGGCGCAAGGGCGTCCCGACGCTACGGCTGTGGGCCCCGACCGCGCAGGACGTCGAGCTCCTGGTCTGGCCCGCCACGAAGGGCTCGCAGGGCCCCGGCTCCGGGAAGCCGGACCTCGGCGCCGAGCCGACCCGCGTCGCGATGGAGCGCGGCGACGACGGCTCGTGGACGGCCCGCGGTGAGAAGGCGTGGAAGAACGCCGCGTACCGCTACGCCGTCACGGTGTACGTGCCGTCGACCGACGCGGTCGAGGTCAACGAGGTGACCGACCCGTCGTCGGTCGCGCTGACGCTGAGCTCGACGCACTCGGTGCTCGTCGACCTCGCCGACGGCGCCCACCGCCCGAAGCAGTGGGAGAAGGCGAAGCAGCCCGTCGTCCGCCCGGTCGACCAGACGATCTACGAGCTGCACGTGCGCGACTTCTCGATCTCGGACGAGACCGTCCCGGCGGAGAAGCGCGGCACGTACTCGGCGTTCGCCGTCGAGAGCACCGGGCGCCAGCACCTGCGCGACCTCGCCGACGCGGGGCTCACGACGGTGCACCTGCTCCCGACGTTCGACATCTCGACGATCGAGGAGGACCGCGCCGAGCAGCTCACGCCGCAGTGCGACCTCGCCGCCTACGCCCCGGACTCCCCGGAGCAGCAGGAGTGCATCGAGGCGGTCCGGGCCGGCGACGCGTTCAACTGGGGCTACGACCCGCTGCACTGGTCGGCGCCCGAGGGCTCCTACGCGGTCGACGCGCACGGCGGGGCCCGCGTCGCGGAGTTCCGCACGATGGTCGGCGCGCTGCACTCCGACGGGCTGCAGGTCGTGCTCGACCAGGTGTTCAACCACACCGCGGCCAGCGGCCAGGACGAGAGGTCGATCCTCGACCGCGTCGTGCCCGGCTACTACCACCGCCTGAACGCGGTGGGCGCGGTCGAGACGTCGACGTGCTGCGCGAACGTCGCGACCGAGCACGCGATGGCCGAGAAGCTCATGGTCGACTCGGTCGTCACGTGGGCCCGGGACTACAAGGTCGACGGCTTCCGCTTCGACCTCATGGGGCACCACTCCCGCGAGAACATGCTGGCCGTGCGCGACGCGCTCGACGACCTCACCGTCCGCAGGGACGGCGTCGACGGGAAGCGGGTCTACCTGTACGGCGAGGGCTGGAACTTCGGCGAGGTCGCCGACAACCGGCTCTTCACGCAGGCCACGCAGGGCCAGCTCGGTGGCACCGGCATCGGGACGTTCAGCGACCGGCTGCGCGACGCGGTCCGCGGCGGCGGCCCGTTCGACGAGGACCCGCGCGTCCAGGGCTTCGGCTCCGGCGTCGCGACCGACCCGAACGGCGCCGCGGTCAACGGCACCGAGGCCGAGCAGCTCGCCCGGGCCGCGCACCAGGGCGACCTCGTGCGGCTCGGGATGGCCGGCAACCTGCGCGACTACGCGTTCCTCGCCTCGGACGGCACCGTCCGGACCGGCGCGGAGATCGACTACAACGGCCAGCCCGCCGGGTACGCGGACTCGCCCGAGGAGGTCGTCACGTACGTCGACGCGCACGACAACGAGACGCTGTTCGACGCGCTGACGTACAAGCTCCCGGTCGGCACGGCGATGCCGGACCGCGTGCGGATGAACACGGTCTCGCTCGCGACGACCGCGCTCGCCCAGACGCCGTCGTTCTGGCACGCGGGCGCCGACCTGCTGCGGAGCAAGTCGCTCGACCGGAACTCCTACGACTCGGGCGACTGGTTCAACCTGCTCGACCTGTCCGGTCAGGACAACGGCTTCGGCCGGGGTCTGCCGCTCGCGGCGGACAACGAGGCGAAGTGGCCGATCCAGCAGCAGCTCCTCGCGAACCCGGCGCTCAAGCCCGCGCCGGCGGACATCCAGGCGGCGTCCACCGCCGCCGAGGAGCTCCTGCGCCTGCGGTTCTCGACGGACCTGTTCCGGCTGGGCTCGGCGGCACAGATCGAGAAGAAGGTGACGTTCCCCGGCTCCGGTCCGGACGCCGACCCGGGTGTGGTCGTCATGCGGATCGACGACACGGTCGGCCGGGAGACCGACCGGGAGCTCGACGGCGTGCTGGTCGTGGTCAACGCGTCCGACGAGGCGACCACGCAGACCGTCCCCGGGCTCGCGGGGCACCGCCTGGCGCTCTCGCCGGTCCAGGCGACGGGCGCCGACCCCGTCGTCAAGGCCACGCAGTGGGTCGCGGCCGACGGCGAGGTCACCGTCCCGGCGCGCACCGTCGCGGTGCTCGTCGAGAAGGAGCACCACACGTCGTGGTGGGACCGGGTCACCGACTGGTGGTCCGACCTCTTCCGCCGCTGACGCACGACCGCTGACCGGGGCAGGGCCCGGTCGGCGGGCACCGACGGCCGGCGCCGCACACCTGTGCGACGCCGGCCGTCGGCGCGACCAGCCGACCGCTGGTCAGGACTCCTGCGCCGCCGCCGCGAGCTCGGCCTGGAAGGTCGCGGCGTCGGTCGCGCCCGTGGAGAACCGCCCGGTGGCCGTCGAGATCGCGGTGAGCGTGCCGTTCGGGGCCGCCGCGCCGTGCGCGAGCGAGGAGACGATACGGTCCACGTAGAACGACTCCATCGCACCCTGCTGGTAGTCGCTGAAGTACGACGACGACACGTCGCCCCGCGCCGGGATCGAGCCCTTCTCGAGGTTGAACGCGGTCTGCCCGTCGACCGAGCTGATGGTGTCGAGCCAGGCGCGCGCTCCGTCAGGGTGCGGGGCACCGACGGGCAGCACGAACGAGTCGGCGAGGAAGTCGAACACCCCCTGCGTCCCGGGCACCGGGAAGTAGGTGAAGTCGGTGCCGCGGACCTTGCCGGCGTCCTCGAACTCGGCGACGGCCCAGTCGCCCATGACGTTGAACGCGGCCTGTCCGTCCATCACGCGCTGTGTCGCGTCGGGCCAGTCCAGGCTCTCCCGGTCGGCGTTGCTCAGGTCGAGCAGCACGTCGAAGTCGTCGATCGCGGCGCGGACCTGGGGGCCCGCCCAGTCCGTGGTCCCGTCCCACAGCCCCGAGTAGGCGTCCGGGCCGAGCTCGGCGAGCAGCACCGTCTCGAGGAGGTGCACCTGGGTCCAGGTCGTGGCGATCGACAGCGGGGTGCGACCGGTCGCCGCGACGGCCCGCAGCGCGACGATCCACTCGTCGATGCTCGCGTAGGTCGCCTCGGGGTCGAGGCCGGACGCGCTCAGCACGCCGGGGTTCGCCCACACGACGTTGGCGCGGTGGATGTTCGACGGGATGGAGTAGATCTTCCCGTCGACCGTGAGCCGCTCGATCAGGTCCTCCGGGAACGCCGAGCGCAGCTCCCACTCGTCGTAGAGCGACGAGATGTCCTCGAGGCGACCCGCCTCGATGTAGTCGGTCAGCTCGGCACCGGCGTGGGCCTGGAACGTGTCCGGCGGGTCGTTCGCCTCGAGGCGCGACTGCAGGAGGTCCTTGGCAGCACCGCCCCCACCGCCCGCGACGGACCCGTTCACGAACGTGATCTCGGGGTGCTGCTCGGCGAACGTGGCGACGAGCGAGTCCAGGCCGAGCTTCTCGGACCCGCTGGCCCACCAGGTGAAGACCTCGACCTCGTCGGGCTGGGGCGTCGCTGTCTGCGCGGTCGCCGGCTCCTCCGACCCGGACGAGCACGCGGTGAGCAGGAGGGCGGCCGCGGCGACGAGAGCGAGCGCACGGCGGCGGGGACGAGCTGGGTGCATGGGGTTCGAACCTCTGTGACGGGTCGGGGTTCCGAAGGCACCACATCCAAGGACGGGGCCTCGTTGGTGTCAACAAGTGAATCGACGCCTCAGCACGTCCTGCGAAGCCCTGAGCGGGGTGAAATGGGCGTGCGCCGCGGGGGCGCCCCGGCGTTCCGCGAACCGGGCGAACAGCTCGAAAGTGCTGGGCAGCACGGATTTCTCCGGTGCGGTCGCCGCCGTGCCGGAATTGTCGTCGAAGGCGCCGCGGGGGCGGGTTCCTGCCGCTGTGTATCCTTCCCGCTGTGGGCACAGACCGG
The DNA here is from genome assembly GCF_047229345.1 of Cellulomonas jepli. Lineage (NCBI taxonomy): Bacteria > Bacillati > Actinomycetota > Actinomycetes > Micrococcales > Cellulomonadaceae > Cellulomonas > Cellulomonas jepli. Next base: position 13,055 of record NZ_JBFTER010000018.1, read on the forward strand.
GTGACGCCGGGCTCCCAGACTTCACTGCGTGAAGCCAACCGGGCCCGGATCGTGAGTGCGGTCCAGCAGCGTGGCTCCCTCACGCAGGTCGAGCTGGCCGGGGTCACAGGGCTGTCCCCGGCGACCGTGTCGAACATCGTCAAAGAGCTCACGGTGCTCGGCGTCCTGCACACCGCACCCACCTCGCGCAGCGGCCGGCGCGCGCAGCAGGTGACGCTCGCGCGCAACCTCGGGCTCGTCGCCGGCGTGCACTTCGGCACCCGCTCGATGCGCGTCGCGCTCTCGGACGTCGCGCACCGCGTGATCGCCGAGCAGCGCATGCCCCTGCCGCCCGACCACCGCGCCGACGCGGGCCTCGACCGCGCGGCGCTGCTGCTCACCGAGATGGTCGAGTCGCTCGACGCGAGCATGGGGGAGGTCCTGGCCGTCGGGGTCGGGGTGCCCGCCCCCGTCGACGTGCGCACGGGCCGCATCGCCACCGTCGGGATGCTGCGGGGCTGGGACGGCGTCTCGGTGTCGGAGGTGCTCGAGCGGCGCATCGGGATCCCGGTGCACGTCGACAACGACGCGAACCTCGGTGCGCTCGCCGAGGTGCGCCTGGGCGCGGCCCGCGGGTCCCGGCACGTGCTGTACCTCAAGGTCTCGCACGGCGTCGGCGGAGGGCTCGTCCTGAACGGCGAGGTCTTCCACGGCCGCTCGGGCACCGCGGGGGAGATCGGGCACGTGACGCTCGACGACAACGGCCCGATCTGCCGCTGCGGCAACCGCGGCTGCCTCGAGACGTTCGTCGGTGCGCCCGTGCTGCTCGCGATGCTCGCCGCGAGCCACGGGCACCTCACGCTGCGCGATGTCATCACGCGTGCGCAGGACGGCGACCCGGGCTGCCGCCGCGTGATCTCCGACGCGGGCCTGCACCTCGGCGCCGCCGCGGCGAACGTGTGCAACGTCTTCGACCCCGAGCTCGTCGTCGTCGGCGGCCAGCTCGCGGAGGCCGGCGGGATCCTGCTCGACCCGCTGCGCACGGTGCTCGCGCAGCGCACCGTGCCGAGCACCGCGGGGCCGGTCGACGTCGTCGCGTCCGAGCTCGGGGCGAGCGCCGAGGTCCGCGGGGCGCTCGCGGTCGCGCTCGACCGGGCGGCCGTCGCCGGGTCCGTGGCGGTGGTGGGATGACGCGCCGTCGTGCCGGGCTGGGTGCCGCGGTGGCCGTCGCGCTGACGCTCGTGCTCGCGGCGTGCGCGCCGGTGACGGCCGGCGTCGAGGGACCGCCCACGCCGTCGGGCGAGACCATCGCGCTCCTGCTCCCCGAGTCGAAGACCGCGCGGTACGAGGCGGTCGACCGCCCGACGTTCGAGCAGGTCGTCGCGCGCCGGTGCCCGACGTGCCGGGTGCTGTACGCGAACGCTGACCAGGACGCCGCGCGCCAGCAGGAGCAGGCCGAGTCGGTGCTCACGCAGGGCGCCGGGGTGCTGGTGCTCGACGCGGTCGACGTCACCGCGGCCGCGAGCATCGTCGAGGCGGCGCGCGAGCGGGGCGTGACGGTCATCGGGTACGACCGGTTCATCGCGGGCGCCCGGCTCGACTACTACGTCTCGTTCGACAGCCGCCGCGTCGGCCAGCTGCAGGGCGAGGCGCTCGTCCGCGCGCTCGCGGAGAGCGGCGAGCTCGCCGACCGCGACGACCCGCCGGGCGTCCTGCTCGTCGGGGGCGCCCCGACCGACGCCAACTCGGCCGCGCTCGAGGCCGGTGTGCGTGGGGCGCTGGAGGGCACGGACGTCCGGGTGCTCGCCTCGTACGACACCCCCGACTGGAGCCCGGACAAGGCGCAGGAGTGGGTCGCCGGCCAGCTCACGCAGTACGCGGGGCGCGTCGACGCCGTCTACGCCGCGAACGACGGGACCGCGGGCGGCGCGATCTCCGCGATGAAGGCGGCCGGGCTCGACCCCGTCCCGCCCGTCACCGGGCAGGACGCCGAGCTCGCGGCGATCCAGCGCATCGTCTCGGGCGACCAGTACATGACCGTGTACAAGGCGATCACGGAGCAGGCGCGGACCGCCGCCGAGCTCGCGGTGCGCGTGCTGCACGGCGAGCAGCCGGCGACGACGGCGACCGTCGAGGGTGTCCCCGCGCTCCTGCTGACCCCCACCGCGGTGACCGTCGAGAACCTGGGCCGCGTCGTCGTCGACGGCGGCCTCTATACGATCGAGGAGATCTGCGTGCAGCCCTACACCCGCGCGTGCAGCGAAGCAGGTCTCGTGGGAGAGGTGGCCCGATGAACGGCTCTGTGCTCTCGCTGCGCGGCATCTCCAAGAGCTACGGAGCCGTCCGTGCGCTCGTCGACGTCGACCTCGAGATCCGGCCGCACGAGGTCGTCGCGGTCATCGGGGACAACGGCGCCGGGAAGTCGACGCTCGCCGGCGTGATCTCAGGAGCGCTCGTGCCCGACGCCGGGCAGGTGCTGCTCGACGGGCAGCCGGTCAGCCTGTCGACACCTGCCGCCGCCCGCTCGCACGGCATCGCGGCGGTGTTCCAGGACGGCGCGCTCTGCGCGAACCTCGACGTCGTCGAGAACATCTTCCTCGGCCAGGAGGTCACGCGCGCGGTCCTGCTCGACGAGGTCGCGATGGAGAAGCAGGCGTGGACGCTGCTCGGGCAGCTCGCCGCGCGCGTGCCGTCGGTGCGCGTCCCCGTCGGTGCGCTCTCGGGCGGTCAGCGGCAGGCCGTCGCGATCGCCCGCTCGCTGCTGGGCGAGCCGCGCGTGCTCGTGCTCGACGAGCCGACCTCGGCGCTCGGGATCACGCAGACCGCGGAGGTGCTCAGCCTCATCGAGCGGCTGCGCGAGCGCGGGCACGGCGTCGTCCTCATCAGCCACTCGATGGCGGACGTCCAGGCCGTCGCGGACCGGATCGTCGTGCTGCGGCTCGGGCGGGTCAACGGCGAGTTCGACGCCGCGAGCACGAGCTACGAGGACCTCATCGCGGCGGTCACGGGCGCGACGTCGGGTGCGCCCCGGCGCGCCGCTCCCGCCGGCGACCTGCGACGCGGTGCGGCGCCGCGGGTACCGGCGGACGTCGCGGGCGTCTCCGACGCACCCCGGCGCCCGGACGCGCGCGAGGTGATCCCGTGAGCGTGCTCCGCGGCGAGCGCCGCCTCGCGGCCGGCACGGCCCCGGCCCCCACGGCGCCCGGTGGTGCGCTCCGCGAGCTCGTGGGGCACGTGCGGTCGGGCGAGCTGGGGATGCTCCCGGTCGTCGTCGCGCTCGCGGTCATCTGGCTCGTGTTCCAGCTGCTCAACCCGTACTTCCTGTCGAGCGACAACCTCGTCAACCTGACCCTGCAGTGCGCCGCGACCGGAGTGCTCGCGCTCGGCGTCGTGCTCGTGCTGCTCGTCGGGCAGATCGACCTGTCCGTCGGCTCGGTCAGCGGCCTCGCGGCGGCCGTCGTCGCGGTCGGCGCCGTGCAGCTCCGGTGGCCGATCGCACTGACCGCGCTCGCGGCGCTCGGCGTGGGCGTCCTCGTCGGGCTGCTGTACGGGGCCCTGTTCACGCGGCTGGGGCTGCCGAGCTTCGTGATCACGCTCGCCGGGCTGCTCGTCTTCGCCGGGCTCCAGCTGCGCGTGCTCGGGCCGACGGGCTCGGTCAACCTGCCGTTCGAGTCGTGGCTCGTGCAGGTCTCGCAGCGCGGGTTCCTCCCGGCCGGGGTGTCCTACGCCCTCGTCGCGCTCGTCGTCGTCGCGCACGCCGCGAGCCTCCTCGTCGGCCGGGCGCGCCGCGAGCGTGCCGAGCTGCCCGTCCCGAGCCTCACGGTCGTCGCCGCCCGCGTCGGGACGCTCGCGCTCGTGCTGTTCGGCGCCGTGGCGTACCTCAACACGAACCGCGGCGTGGGCTTCTCGTTCGCGCTGTTCGTCGCCCTCGTGGCGGTCGTCGACCTGCTCCTGCGGCGCACGCGCTGGGGCCGGGCGGTCCGGGCTGTCGGCGGCGACGTCGAGTCCGCCCGTCGTGCCGGCCTGCCCGTGCAGCGCACGTTCGTCTCGGCCTTCGTCGCGTGCTCGACGCTCGCCGCGCTCGGCGGCATCCTGTCCGCCGGTCGCCTCGCGGCCGCCAACCAGGGCACGGGCGGCGGCGACATCTACCTCACGGCCATCGCCGCGGCCGTCATCGGGGGGACCAGCCTCTTCGGCGGCCGGGGGAGCGCGTGGTCGGCGCTGCTCGGCATCCTCGTGATCCAGTCCATCTCGAGCGGCCTGACGCTGCTCAACCTCGACACGTCGGTCCGCTACGTCATCACCGGCGTCGTGCTCGCGCTCGCGGTGCTGATCGACTCGGTCGTGCGGCGGGCCAACCAGGCCTGACCCGGCGCGCGCCGGGCCGGTCCGCGGTCAGCCGCAGGGCGTCCCGTCGAGCGCGAAGCCGCTGGGCGCGGTGTTCGTGCCGGTGTGGGTGCCGTTGAGGCCGAAGGAGACGGACCCCCCGGCGGGGACGGCGGCGTTCCAGGCGGCGTTGCGGGCGGTCACGTGGGCGCCGGACTGGGTCGTGGTCGAGCTCCAGGCCTGGGTGACCTGCTGACCGGCGGGGTACGTCCAGGTGAGTGTCCAGCCGTTCCGGGGTGCGGAGCCGGTGTTCCTGACGGTGATGGTGGCGGTGAAGCCGCTGTTCCACTGGTTCACGGCGTAGGTGACCGCGCAGCCGCCGGCCGGGTTCGACGTGGTGGTCGGCGTCGGGGTCGCTGTCGGCGTCGCGCTGACCGTGGGGGTCGGAGTCACGGTGCGCGTCGGTGTGGGGGTCGGCGTCGGCGTGGGGGTCGGCGTCGGGCCGGTCTGGTCGAGGCCGAAGAACCGGATGGCCTGCGCGGCGTCGACCGGGAGGTTGTGCGCGACGCCGGCCATGCTGATCGCCTCGACCGGCGCCTGCGGGCCGCTGCTGCCGTAGCGCGTGCGCGTGTACCCGGCGGCGGGGGAGTCGGTGGAGGCCGGCGTCTGGCTCAGGCCGTGCACGTTCGTCCACTGCTCGACGGACTCGCCGAAGTTCACGTAGCTCAGGGTCTCGTCCTGCGTCCCGTGCCACAGCTGGACGCGCGGGCGCGCGCCGGTCCAGCCGGGGTAGGCCGCGCGGACGAGGTCGCCCCACTGCTGCGGCGTCCGGTCGATCCGCCCGCCCGAGCACTCGCTGTTCCACTCGGACCCGTTGGTCGTCGCGAAGCACGACGCGGGGACGCCGGCGTAGGCAGACCCCGCCGCGAACACGTCGGGGTAGTTGGCGAGCATGACCTGCGTCATCATCGCGCCGGACGAGACCCCGGTGACGAACACGCGGCTCGCGTCGGTCGTGTACCGCTGCTGGACGTAGGACAGCATCGACCGGATGCCGACCGGGTCGCTCCCGCCGTCGCGGCGCAGCGCCTGCGGGGACGCGACGTCGAAGCAGCTGCCGCTCCGCGTCGCGGACGGGTAGATCACGATGAACCCGTACCGCGTCGCGAGCTCGTCGAACTGCGAGCCGTTGGAGAACGCCGGGCCGCTGCCGGTGCAGTAGTGGATCGCGACGAGCACGGCCGGCTTCGCGGGGAGCTGGTCGGGGACGAACAGGTGCATGCGGAGGTTGCTCGGGTTGGTGCCGAAGCCGGTGACCTCGACGAGCGAGGCGGCGGAGGCCGTCGGGGCGGTCGCGACCAGTCCGGTCACGAGCGCGGCCGATGCCGCCGCACCCGCGAGCAGGCGCGTCCAGGTCGTCGTGAGGCGGTTCATCGCGCGGGGGTCCTCTCTCCGGGCCGGAGCACGACGGCGGTGTCGTGCGGGCAGCGGAGCCGAAGCTCTCGGCTCTGCCGCGGGCTGTGTCGGAGCCTCGCCTGCGGGTGGGACCGGGTCAACCGGCCGGCGCCGCGCGAATCGCTTCACCGCAGCCCCGGACGGACTCCGGACGCCCGCTGCCCGTCAGCGGAAGACGATCGTCCGGTGCCCGTCGAGCAGCACGCGGTGCTCGGCGTGCCAGCGCACGGCGCGGGCGAGGGCCCGGCGCTCGACGTCCTGGCCGAGCGCCACGAGGTCCTCGACCGTGCGGGTGTGGTCGACGCGCTCGACGTCCTGCTCGATGATCGGACCCTCGTCGAGGTCGCCCGTCACGTAGTGCGCGGTCGCGCCGATGAGCTTGACCCCGCGGTCGTGCGCCTGCGCGTACGGGCGGGCGCCCTTGAACGAGGGCAGGAACGAGTGGTGGATGTTGATCGCGCGCCCCGCGAGCCGCGCGCACAGCTCGGGGGACAGGATCTGCATGTACCGCGCGAGGACGACGAGCTCGACGTCGAGCTCCTCGACGAGCGCGAGCAGCCGGGCCTCCGCGGCGGGCTTCGTCGCCGCCGTCACGGGGACGTGGTGGAACTCGATGCCGTAGAACGCGGCGAGCTCGGCCAGCACGGTGTGGTTCGAGACGACCGCGACGATGTCGATCGGCAGCTTCTCGGAGCGCTGGCGGAACGCGAGGTCATTGAGGCAGTGCGCGGCGGTCGAGCCCAGCACCAGCGTGCGCACCGGGCGGCCCGCGACGTCGAGCTCCCAGTCCATCGTGAAGCGCTGTGCGAGCTCGGTGAGCGGACCCTCGAGCTCCGCGCGCGAGGCCGCGGACGTGACCTGGACCCGCATGAAGAACAGCCCGGACAGCGCGTCGCCGAACTGCTGCGACTCGGTGATGTTGCCGCCGAGCTCCGCGAGCACGCCCGCGACCGCGTGCACGATCCCGGGGCGGTCGGGGCAGGAGAGCGTCAGGACCCAGTGCGTGCCGGAGGCGGTGTCGTCGGTGGTGGCCACGACGGCTGAGCGTAGTCGAGCGGCCCGGCGGCCCGGTCCGGCCTCCGGGCCGGTGGCACCCGTGGCAGGATGCCGCCGGGCCGCTCGTCAGAGGCCCGTCCCGACCAGCTCGCGCGGCCGCTCGTCGGTCGGCGCCGCCGGACCCGTGTCCGCGCCGGTCCCGAGGTCCGCCGGGGCCTCGCCCTCGCTGAGCCCCGCGCGCGCGTGCAGCCGGGCGAGCGGTGCGGGCAGCCACCACACCGACCGCCCGAGCAGCCGGACGGTCGCCGGCACGAGGAGCGCCCGGACGAGGGTCGCGTCGACGAGCACCGCGAACGCGAGGCCGAGCCCGATGACCTTGAGGAACGTCACCCCGGACGTGCCCATGGCGACGAGCACCACGACGAGCAGCAGGGCGGCCGACGTGATGGTCCGGCCCGTGCGCTCGAGACCGACGACGATCGCGTCCTGCGGCGACCGCCCGCGCAGGTGCTCCTCGCGCACGCGGCTGAGCAGGAACAGCTCGTAGTCCATCGCGAGGCCGAACGCGACGACCCCGATGAGGACGAGGTTCGACGGGTCGATCCGCCCGGTCGCGCTGAACCCGAGCGCGTCGGCGAGGCGCGCGTCGCCGAACGCCCACCACACCGCGCCGAACGTCGCACCGAGCGACAGGACGTTGAGCAGGACCGCCTTGACCGGCAGGACCACCGACCCGAGCGCGAGGAAGAGCAGCACGGCCGTCGCGCCCGCGATCACGAGCAGCGCCCAGGGCAGGGCCGCCGTGATGGCGTCGGTCGAGTCGACGTTCGCCGCGGCCGCGCCGCCGACCAGCACCTCCACCGGTGCGCCGTCGGTGCCGGTGGGCCCGTCGAGCCCGCGCACGGCACGGACGAGGTCACGCGTCGCCGGGGCGTCGACCGCGCCGGGGGCCGTGACCGCGACGGCGGTCAGGGCGTCGGTCGCGGCGACGACCCGCGTCGCGCCGGCCCCCGGGAGCCCAGCGAGCCCGGCGAGGTACCCGTCGAGAGCCGCCGGGTCGGGGGTCCCGTCGAGCACCACGTCGAGCGTGACCTCGCTGCCGCCGCCCGGGAAGAGCTCGGCGAGCTGCTCGGTCGCCTGCCGGGCGGGCGAGGACGCGGGCAGGTCGCGCTCGTCGGACGAGCCGACCACGAGGCCGAGCGCCGGCAGCGCCACGAGGACGAGGACGCCGGTGACGCCGGCGGCGACGAGCCCGGGCCGGCGCAGCACGCCGCGGCCGAGCCGGGTCCACGCCGGGGTGCGGACCGCGCGGCGGCGCGTCGAGAGCCGCTGCGTGAGCCCGCGCGGGAGCCGCCCGGCGTCGACGCGGCGCCCGAGGAGGGCGAGCAGCGCGGGCAGGAGCGTCACGGCGAGCACCATGTCGAGCAGCACGACGGCCATGCCGCCGAGCCCCATGCTGCGCAGGAACATCTGCGGGAACGCGAGCAGCCCCGCGAAGGCGATGAGCACGGTCAGCCCCGAGAACACCACGGTGCGGCCCGCGGTCGTGACGGTGCGCACGACCGCCGCGCCGACGTCGTCGGTGCGGCCCAGCTCCTCGCGGAACCGGCTCACGACGAACAGCGCGTAGTCGATCGCGAGGCCGAGGCCGAGGATCGTCGTGACGTTGATCGCGAACGTCGACACGTCGGTCACGAGGGTGAGCGCGCGCAGCAGGCCCATCGCGCCGAGGATCGCGAGCACGCCCATGACGACGGGCAGCAGCGCCGCGACCCCGCTGCCGAAGATCACCGCGAGCAGGACGAGCAGGACGGGCATCGCGAGGGTCTCGGCGGCGGCGATGTCGGTCTCGGCGCGGTGCGAGAGGTCCGCGTTCACCGCGAGGGCCCCGCCGACGGCGCTCGTCCACGGCGCGGGCGCGGCGAGGTGCGGCTCGAGGTCGCCGTACGCGTCGACCCGGGCGTCGAGGTCGGCACCGGGCACCGAGACCACGACGAGCGCGGACCGGCCGTCGGTGCCGAGCAGCGCGGCCTGCGCGTCGGCGGGGAGCCCGGCGGTCCAGGGCTGGACGACGCGCGCGGTCGCGTCCTCGGGCAGCCCGGCGAGGTGCGCCGTGAGGTCCGCGGCGAACCGCGGGTCGTCGGGGGTGAGCGTCGGGTGGGCGTAGGTCACGAGCACGTCGGGGCGCGTCGCCCCGAGCTCGGCGGCGACCCGCTGCTCGGCGCGCTCGGAGTCGGAGCCGGGGACGGTGAACCCGCCGGCCTGGACGTGGTCGGAGACGGAGGAGCCCCAGACCGCCGCGAGGGCGGCCAGGGCGAGCGAGACGGCGAGCACCCAGCGGGCGTGCCGGTGGGTCAGACGACCGAGCGCGTCGAGCACGAGACCTCCCAAAGACGGCGCGACGCGATGCTGCGTCACGAAGTAAACGGCGTTAGCGAACGATGTTTACTCAAGCATCGGGCGTATGCTCGTGTCAACGCCGGCAGCGCGGCGACCGCGTGGCACGCTCGCGGTCCGACGGGTGGGGCGGCGTCGGCCCGGTGCCGTGGACGGCACCGGGCCGCGGACAGGAGGAGCGCATGACGACGACCGAGACGGTCGTGCCGCGACGCGACCGGCTGCGCGCCGCCACGGAGGCCGAGATCCGGGCGACCGCGCGCCGGCAGCTCGTCGCCGAGCAGGGCCAGCCCCCGACGCTGCGCGGCATCGCGCGCGAGATGGGCATGACCGCACCGGGGCTCTACCGCTACTACGCGAGCCTCGACGACCTGCTGCTCGCGCTGTGCGACGACCTCTTCGGCGAGGTCCACGGCGTCGTCACGGCGGCGCTCGAGCAGCACGGTGACGACCTGGGTGCCCGGATGCTCGCGGCCGTGCGGGTGTTCCGCGGCTGGGCCCTCGCGCACCCCGCCGAGTTCGGGCTCATGTTCCGCTCGGGCGACGGGCTGTGGGCGGACGGGGACGACGGCTGCGAGCAGTCGCGCCGCTTCGCCGGGCTGTTCCTCGAGCTCTTCGTCGGGCTGTGGGAGGCCCGGCCCTTCCCGCTGCCGGAGCTGCACGGGGGAGTGGCGGCGAGCTGCGGCCAGCTCGCCGCCTTCGCCCGCACCGCCGGCGTCGACCTGCCCGAGGCGGCGCTGTGGGTCTTCGCCAACAGCTGGGTCCGGCTCTACGGCGTCGTGTGCATGGAGGCGCTCGGGCACCTGCGCTTCATGTTCAGCGACGTCGAGCCGTACTTCGAGGCCGAGCTCGAGCAGGTCGCCCGCACGATCGGCGTCGGCTACACCGCCCCCGCGGCGGACCGGGTCTGAGCGCCCGGCGCCCGCGCGTCGCGCACGACCTCACCCACCACCTCACCCTGGTCGCCGGTCGCCGGGTGCGCGTCGGCTCTGAGACGATGGGCCCATGAGCGATCCCGAGGTCGACATCCGCCCCGTGACCGACGCCGAGTCCGGCGAGCTGCTCACGCTGCGCCGCGCCGCGTTCGTGAGCGAGGCGCAGATCTACGGGGACCCGAGCATCCCGCCGCTCACCCAGACGCTCGACGAGCTCCGCGCCGACCTCGCGAACCCCGACGTCATCACGCTCGGTGCGTGGGCCGGGCACCGGCTCGTCGGCTCGATCCGCGTGCTCCTCGAGGGCACGCGCGCGACCCTCGGCCGCCTCGCCGTCGCCCCCGACCTCCAGGGGCAGGGCATCGGCACCCAGCTCCTGCTCGCGATCCTCCCGCACCTGCCCGAGGACACCTCCGAGGTGTGGGTCTTCACCGGGCGCGACTCCGTGCAGAACCTCGCGCTCTACGAGAAGCACGGCTACGAGCACGAGCACGACCGCACCGTCGGCGACCTCACCTACGCGTACCTGCGCAAGATCCTGGGCGACAGCGCGACCGTCTGACGCCGCGGCAGCGGGTCGCGCCGCGTCGTCCCCGCGATCCGCGCCGACGGCCGGACGCGTTGCCGCCGCGCCGCGTCCGGTTGCTAGGCTGTCCGCGTCGCGACTGGCGCAACGGGTGGGTCACCACCGGGGAGCGACGAGCAGCAGCAGACTTCGGGTCGGACGCCTGGGCCCCCGGTCACCACACCACTCGTGTGCGTGCCCGTCCGTGTGCCGGGAGACACCACGCACCCGCTGACTGCGAGGAGAACCATGAGCCTGCTCGACCAGAACCTGTCCGAGCTGGACCCCGAGATCGCCGCCGTCCTCGACGGCGAGCTCGCGCGGCAGCAGGGCACGCTCGAGATGATCGCGAGCGAGAACTTCGTCCCGCGCGCCGTGCTCCAGGCGCAGGGCTCGGTCCTGACCAACAAGTACGCCGAGGGCTACCCGGGCCGCCGGTACTACGGCGGCTGCGAGCAGGTCGACGTCGCCGAGACGCTCGCGATCAGCCGCGCCAAGGAGCTCTTCGGCGCGGAGCACGCGAACGTCCAGCCGCACTCGGGCGCCACGGCGAACGCGGCGGTGCTGCACGCGCTGATCAACGCGGGGGACAAGATCCTCGGCCTCGAGCTCGCGCACGGCGGCCACCTCACGCACGGCATGAAGATCAACTTCTCGGGCAAGCTCTACCAGGTCGGCGCGTACGGCGTGGACCCCGAGACGTTCCTCGTCGACATGGACAAGGTCCGCGAGAAGGCGCTCGAGCAGCGCCCCGACGTCATCATCGGCGGCTGGTCCGCGTACCCGCGCCAGCTCGACTTCGCGGCGTTCCGCTCGATCGCGGACGAGGTCGGCGCCAAGCTCTGGGTCGACATGGCGCACTTCGCCGGGCTCGTCGCCGCGGGCCTGCACCCGAGCCCCGTCCCGCACTCCGACGTCGTCTCCTCGACCGTGCACAAGACGATCGGCGGCCCGCGCTCGGGCTTCATCCTGAGCCGCGAGGAGTACGCCAAGAAGATCGACTCGGCCGTCTTCCCGGGTCAGCAGGGCGGCCCGCTCATGCACGTGATCGCCGCGAAGGCCGTCTCGTTCAAGGTCGCCGGCACCGAGGAGTTCAAGGACCGCCAGCAGCGCACGCTCGACGGCGCGCGGCTCATCGCGGAGCGCCTCACGGCGGCCGACGTCACGGGCGCCGGCGTCTCGGTGCTCACCGGCGGCACCGACGTGCACCTCGTGCTCGTCGACCTGCGCCACTCGGACCTCGACGGCCAGCAGGCCGAGGACCTCCTGCACTCGGTCGGCATCACCGTGAACCGCAACGCCGTCCCGTTCGACCCGCGCCCCCCGCGCGTGACCTCGGGCCTGCGCATCGGCACGCCCGCGCTCGCGACGCGCGGCTTCGGCGACACGGAGTTCGCGGAGGTCGCCGACATCATCGCGACCGCGCTCGTCGCCGGCGCGTCGGCGGACGTCGAGGCCCTGCGCGCCCGGGTCACGAAGCTCGCGGACGCGTTCCCGCTGTACGCCGGCCTGCAGCAGTACTGACCACGGACGGCGGTCGGGCGGTCACCCCGCGGGGGACGGCCCGACCGCCGCTCGCGTGACCGCACGCCGCCCGACCGCACGCCGCCCGACCCTGCCGCCCCCGCGCGAGGAGACACCATGACCGCACAGATCCTGGACGGCACCGCGACCGCCGCCGCCATCAAGGCCGAGCTCACCGAGCGGGTCGCCGCGCTGGCCGCGCGCGGCGTGCAGCCCGGGCTCGGCACCCTGCTCGTCGGCGACGACCCGGGCTCGCGCTGGTACGTCAACGGCAAGCACAAGGACTGCGCCGAGGTCGGGATCGCGTCGATCCGCGAGGACCTCCCGGAGACGGCGTCGCAGGACGAGATCGAGGCCGCGGTGCGCCGGCTCAACGACGACCCGGCGTGCACGGGCTTCATCGTCCAGCTCCCGCTGCCCAAGGGCATCGACACCAACCGGGTGCTCGAGCTGATCGACCCGGGCAAGGACGCCGACGGCCTGCACCCGACGAACCTCGGGCGGCTGGTGCTGCGGGTCAACGACGAGATCAGCTCCCCGCTGCCGTGCACGCCGCGCGGGATCATCGAGCTCCTGGAGCGGCACGGCATCGAGCTCGCGGGCGCGGACGTCGTGGTCGTGGGTCGCGGGACGACGGTCGGGCGCTCGATCGGGCTGCTGCTCACCCGCCGCGCGGTCAACGCGACGGTCACGCTCACGCACACGGGGACCCACGACCTCGCCGAGCACACCCGGCACGCCGACGTGATCGTCGCCGCGGCCGGCGTGCCGAGCATCATCACGCCCGACATCGTCAAGCCGGGTGCGGTCGTCGTCGACGTGGGGGTCTCGCGCGTGCCGGACCCGGAGACGGGCAAGAGCCGGCTCGCGGGCGACGTGCACCCCGAGGTCGCCGAGATCGCCGCGTGGGTCTCGCCGAACCCGGGCGGGGTCGGCCCGATGACGCGCGCGATGCTCCTGAGCAACGTCGTGGACTCCGCGGAGCGCACGCTCGACGCCTGACCCGCGTCGCGACGACCTGACGACCCCCGCCCGGACCGCTGCGTCCGGTCGGGGGTCGTCTCCGTCCCGGCCGCACGGCGGCCCCGAGGGCGGTCTCGGCGCGCCCGGCGCGGCTCGTCGACGCGCGTCCGAGCCGCCGGGCGGGGCAACCCGGCGAATGTGACGGACCGGTAACTTTCCCGGTCCGGTCCGTGCCGGAACGACCGGGATGTGAGATGTTCACACCGGGTTCACCTCCCCCGAACACCCGCGTCGATCGGCTCCCGTAGATGTGTGCCGCCGACCGCTCGGGGTCGGCACCTGCGCCCCGTCCGCACGAGGACGGACGCGCCCGGACTCGTCGCGGCACGTCCGCGCTCGAAGGGATCGACGCATGCACCTGTCCCACCCCTGGCTGCGGCGCTCCGCCGTCGCCGCTGCCGCCACCGCGGCACTCACCGTCCCCGGGGTCGCCCCGGGGTACGCCGCCGTCGCACCCGACGCCGCGGTCGTGATCAACGAGGTCTACGGCGGGGGCGGCAACACCGGCTCCGTCCTGACGCACGACTTCATCGAGCTCTACAACGCGTCCGACGCCGCTGTCGACCTGTCCACGTGGACGGTGCAGTACGCGTCCGCGGCCGGCACGAGCTGGAGCGGGTCCATCGCGCTCACGGGCACGGTCCCCGCGCGCAGCACCTACCTCGTCCAGGCGGCGACGCAGACGGCCGGGACGGTCTCGAACCTCCCGGCGCCCGACGCCACGGGCACGGTCAACCTGTCCGGGACGAACGGCAACGTCGCCCTCGTCTCGTCGGCGACCCGGCTGACCTGCGCCACGACGGCGTGCGCGAGCGACCCGGCGGTCGTCGACCTCGTGGGCTTCGGCACCGGCGCGGCGTTCGCGGGCGAGGCCGCCCCGTCGCCCAGCGCGACGACGTCGATCGCGCGCACGGACGCGGCCAACACGGCGAACAACAAGGCCGACTTCACGGCGGGCGCCCCGACGCCGGCGGGCACGGGCGGAACGCAGCCCACCCCGGAGCCGACGCCCACGGCGACGCCCACCGCCACGCCGACGCCCACCCCGACGACCGCCCCCGAGCCCCTCGCGATCGCCGCGATCCAGGGCACCGGCGCGGCGAGCACGTACGTCGGCGCGACCGTCACGACGCGCGGCGTCGTCACCGCCGCCTACCCGGCCGGCGGGCTGCGCGGGTTCGTCATCCAGACGCCCGGCACCGGCGGCCCGACCGACCCGGCGACGCGCACGGCGTCCGACGCGATCTTCGTGTACCAGCCCGCGGGCGTCACGGCGACGGTCGGCCAGCACGTCGAGGTCGCCGGCACGGTGTCCGAGTTCAACGGCCTGACGCAGGTCACGGCGTCGACGGTCACGCCGCTCGCGGCGGCCGCCCCCGTGACCCCCGCGGTCGCGCCGTGGCCGACGACCGACGCGCAGCGCGAGACGCTCGAGTCGATGCTGTACGCCCCGGCGGGCGCCTTCACGGTGAGCAACACGTACTCGACGAACCAGTACGGCGAGGTCGGGCTCGCGTCCGGCGACCGCCCGCTGGTCCAGCCGACCGACGTCGCCGCCCCGGGCTCGCCCGAGGCCGCCGCGGTCGTCGCGGACAACGCGGCGCGTGCCGTGGTGCTCGACGACGGCGCGACGACGAACTTCCTCACCGCGGCGAACTCGTCGCAGACGCCGCCGTACGTCTCGCTGACCGACCCGGTCCGCGTGGGCGCCCCGGTGGTGTTCACCCAGCCGCTGATCGTCGACTTCCGGAACTCGACCTGGAAGCTCAACCCGACGAGCCAGGTCACGGCCGCGACGCCGCTCGCGGAGCGCACGCAGTTCACGAACACGCGCACCGCGGCCCCGGACGCCGAGGCGCTCGGCGCCGCCGACCTGCGGGTCGCGTCGTTCAACGTGCTCAACTACTTCACGACGCTCGGCGCGGACACCGCGGGCTGCGCGCCCTACCGGGACCGCACCGGGGACGGCGTGACGGTCGACGAGTGCAGCGACAACGGCCCGCGCGGCGCCTGGGACGGCGGCGACCTCGCCCGCCAGCAGGCCAAGATCGTCGCGGCGATCAACGCCACGGACGCGGACGTCGTCGGTCTCATGGAGATCGAGAACTCGGCGGCGCTCGGCGAGCAGGCCGACGAGGCGACGCAGACGCTGGTCGCCGCGCTCAACGCCGCGGACCCGTCGGCGGGCTGGGCGCACGTCCCGTCCTCGGCGGACCTGCCCGACGCGAGCGAGCTCGACGTCATCACCAACGCGCTGATCTACCGGACGGGCTCGGTCGAGCTCCTCGGCGAGCCGCGCGCCCTCGGGGACCTGAGCGACACCGGCGAGGCGTTCGCGAACGCCCGTGAGCCGATCGCGCAGGCGTTCACCCCGCTCGGGGGCGGCGAGCCGTTCCTCGTCGTGGTCAACCACTTCAAGTCCAAGGGCTCGGCGGGCCCGCTCCCGGGCGACGCCGACGCCGGTGACGGCCAGGGTGCGTCGAACGCGTCCCGCGTCGCGCAGGCCACGGCCCTCGCCGCCTGGGTCCCGACCGTGCTCGACGGCTACACGACCACCCCGGTCGAGGCCGTCGCGCTCGTCGGCGACTTCAACGCCTACACGCGCGAGGACCCGCTCGAGGTGCTGTACGACGCCGGGTACACCGACGTCACCGCGCACTTCGGCACCGGCGAGTACTCGTACAGCTTCAGCGGGCTCGCAGGGTCCCTCGACCACGTGCTCGTCAACGAGGCGATGCTCGCGCGCTCGACGGGTGCGGACATCTGGGAGATCAACGCCCCCGAGTCCCTCGCGCTCGAGTACAGCCGGTACAACTACCACGGCACGGTCCTCACGGACGCGAGCCCCTACCGGTCCTCGGACCACGACCCGGTGCTGCTCGGCATCACGGCCGCCGCCCCCGCGGAGACCACCGAGCTGACGCTGCTCAACCTCAACGACTTCCACGGGCGCATCGACGCCAACACCGTGGCGGTCGCGGGGACCATCGAGCAGGAGCGCGCGGCGCACGGCGAGGACTCGACCGTGCTGCTCTCCGCGGGCGACAACATCGGCGCGTCGCTGTTCGCGTCGTCGGTCCAGCGCGACCAGCCGACGATCGACGTGCTCAACGCGCTCGACCTGCGCGCCTCGGCCGTGGGCAACCACGAGTTCGACGGCGGGTTCGCCGACCTCGTCGACCGTGTGGTGGCCGACCGGACCAACGCCCGGTGGGCGTACCTCGGGGCGAACGTCTACCTCGACGGCACCACGACGCCGGCGCTGCCGGAGTACGAGATCCTCGAGGTCGCCGGGAAGCGGCTCGCCGTCGTCGGCGCCGTGACGCAGGAGACCCCGTCGCTCGTCACGCCGGCCGGTGTCGCGGGCCTCGACTTCGGTGACCCGGTCGACGCCGTCAACCGCGTCGTCGCGCAGCTCAGCGACGGCGACCAGGCGAACGGCGAGGCCGACGTCTTCGTGGCCGAGTACCACGAGGGTGCCGGCGCGGGCACGCCCGACGGCGCGACCCTCGAGGAGGAGGTCGCCGCGGGCGGTGTCTTCGCCAAGATCGTGACCGGGACCGACGCCGACGTGGCGGCGATCTTCACGGGCCACACGCACAAGCAGTACGCGTGGGACGCCCCGGTCCCGGGCCGTGAGGGCCAGACGCGCCCGGTCCTGCAGACCGGCTCGTACGGCGAGTTCATCGGCTCCATCACGCTGACGGTCGACAACGACACGGACGCGCTCGTCTCCTACGAGGCGAAGAACGTCAAGCGCACCACGACGCCCGCCGCCGAGCTCGCCGCCGCGTACCCGCGCGTCGCCGAGGTCAAGGCGATCGTCGACGCCGCGCTGCTGGTCGCCCAGGCGGAGGGCAACAAGGTCGTCGGCAGCATCTCCGCCGACATCACGACCGCGTACACCGGCACGACGAGCGGGGACCGCGCGTCGGAGTCGACCCTCGGCGGGCTCGTGGCCGACGCGCTCAAGGCCAGCCTGAGCGACCCGGCCCGTGGCGGCGCCCAGATCGGCGTCGTCAACCCCGGCGGCCTGCGCGCGGACCTGTTCGCGAAGCAGTCCTCCTACACCCCGCCCGGCCCGGCCGCGGACGGCGAGATCACGTACGCCCAGGCGAACGCGGTCCTGCCGTTCCTCAACAACCTGTGGACGGTCTCGCTCACGGGTGAGCAGTTCGTGACGCTCCTCGAGCAGCAGTGGCAGCGGGACAAGGACGGCAACGTCCCGTCGCGCCCCTACCTGCAGCTCGGCCTCTCGGACAACGTCACGTACACGTTCGACCCCGCGCTGCCCGAGGGCGACCGCATCACGTCGGTCACCGTCGACGGTCAGCCGATCGACCTGGAGGCGTCGTACCGCGTCGGGACGTTCTCGTTCCTCGCGACGGGCGGCGACAACTTCCGGGTCTTCACCGAGGGCACGGACCCGCGCGACTCGGGTCTCGTCGACCGCGACGCGTGGATCGCGTACCTGAGCGCCAACCAGCCGGTCTCGCCGGACTTCGCGCGGCAGTCGGTCCAGGTGACCGGCCTGCCGACCGAGGCGACGCAGGGCGAGACGGTCGCGTTCGACGTGGCGAGGCTCGACCTCACGTCGCTCGGCAGCCCGGCGAACACGTCGCTCACCGCGACGTGGGCCGGCAGCGCGGCGGCCCCCGTCGAGATCCCGGTCTCGGGCGGGGCGGCGTCGGTCGAGCTGACCGTGCCGGACGACGTCGAGGGCGAGGTGCTGCTCACGCTCGTGGCGACGCCGTCGGGCACGACGGTGACGATCCCGGTGACCGTCGAGGCGGGCGGTCCTGTAGCCACCGTGCCGCCGGGCCGCGCGACGCTCGCGAGCGACAACGGGTGGGACACCGGCCTGCGGGACGGCGACTACACCATCTCGGCCGCGCTCTGGTGGGGCCAGAACGGCACGACGTTCCGCCTGTTCGAGAACGGGGTGCTGATCGACGAGCAGAAGCTCACCGACCGGTCCCCGCTCCCGCAGTTCGCCTCGGTGCACGTCACCGGGCGCGCGAACGGCACGTACGTGTACACCGGCGAGCTCGTCAACGCCGCGGGCACGACCACGACCACCTCGGTCACGGTCAAGGTCACGGACGCCAACCCCGGCAAGCCGTCGCTCGCGCACGACAACTGGGACGGCGACGGCACGTACACCGTGACCGCCACGAAGTGGTGGGGCACGGCGGCGACCGAGTACCGGCTGTACGAGAACGACGTGCTCGTCGACACCCAGGCGCTCACGGGCACCGGCCCGGGTGCGCAGTCCGCGTCGACGGCGTTCACCGGCAAGGCAGCGGGCACGTACCGCTACCGCGTCGAGCTCGCGAACGCCGCGGGGACGACGAGCAGCAACGAGATCACGGTCAAGGTCAAGAAGAAGTCCTGACCGTGGGTGAGTGACCCGGCGCGAGCCGGTGACGGGGTGTCGGTGCCGCGAGGCGCCGGCACCCCGTCGTGCTGTCCGCGCTGGGTGGTCCCGCGGGCGGCGGGGCTCGGGGGCTCGGGGCCGCGGGGCTCGGGGGCGGACGCGCCGGCGCGGTGCCCGACGAGGAGGCCATCGCGCCCGGGTGTGACCGGCGTCGCGCCCGCCGGAGGCCGGGGGTGTCGGTGGCATGGGGTTGGATGGTCCGGTGCTGACGATCGCGACCGTGAACGTGAACGGGATCCGTGCCGCCTGGAAGCGCGGCATGGGGGACTGGCTCACGACCCGCAAGCCCGACGTGCTGCTGCTCCAGGAGGTGCGCGCGCCCGACGAGCTGCTGAGCGACTTCCTGCCCACCGCCGAGTGGGACCTCGCGCACGAGGCGTCGGAGTTCAAGGGCCGCGCGGGAGTCGCGATCGCCTCGCGCCTGCCGATGTCCGCGATCCGGATCGGCCTCGCGACGGGGAACGCGTGCGACACCGGGCGCTGGGTCGAGGCGGACCTCGAGGTCGCCGCCACCGACGACGCCCCGGCGCGCACCCTCACCGTCGTCTCGGCGTACATCCACTCCGGCACGGTCGGCACGCCGTCGATGGAGGAGAAGTACTCCTTCCTCGAGGCGGTCACGGCGCGGATGTCCGAGATCGCAGCGGGCGGGGGCCTCGCGGTGGTGGCGGGCGACATCAACATCGCGCACCGCAACGTCGACCTGAAGAACTGGAAGGGCAACCAGAAGTCCGCGGGCTTCCTGCCCGAGGAGCGCGCGTACCTCGACCGCTGGTTCGACGACCTCGGGTGGCGTGACCTCGGGCGCGAGCACGGCGGCGAGGGTCCCGGACCGTACACGTGGTGGTCCTGGCGCGGCCAGGCGTTCGACAACGACGCGGGCTGGCGGCTCGACTACCAGATCGCGACCCCGGCGCTCGCGGACCTGGCACGCACCGTCGAGGTCGACCGTGCGGACGCGTACGCCGCGCGGTTCAGCGACCATGCCCCGGTCGTCGTGGGGTACGAGCTGTAGGAACGGCGGTGCCGGCCCGGAAGGTCAGCCGGTCCCCCCGGCCTCGTCCGCCGCGGCGTGCAGCCACCCGAGCACCTCGTCGTCGACCTGAGCCGGGTCGGTGACCTCGAGGTGGTGCATCCACGGGCCGGGGTGCGCGACCTCCTTGAAGCGGTCGGAGTCGATGCGCTCGCGCGTCGCCACCGACAGCACCACCGGCGCGGCGGCCCGGCGCAGGTAGCGGCCGGGAACCCAGAGGGCGGCGAAGCCCCGTCGGCGCCGGAAGGCCACCTGGCTGCGCGAGACGCGCACGACGACGTCGTCGTGCTGCGCGGCGAGGGCCGCGTCGACGCGGCGGAACGTCTCGAGGCCCACGGGATCGCCCGCGAAGAAGTCCTCGACGTCGCGCGGTGTGCCGGCCACGTCACCAGCCTGGCACCCGGCACCCGGCACCCGGCACCCGGCACCCGGCATCAGCGCCGTGCCCGGACGGGGACGTCGCCCCGCGGGTCGCGGTGGCCCGCGCGGCCCTGGCGGCGGACGGCCGTCGAGGTCGTGCCGGTGCGCGCCGGCGCTCAGTGCCGGGGCGTGGGCTCGCCGGTGGAGCGGTCGGCCGACGGCTGGACGCCGGACGGCAGGTCGTCCGTGGGGGCGGCGACGGGCCGGTCGGCGCCCGGGAGCTCGCGCATCCCGAGCAGCGGCGACGCGAGCACGGGCACGGCGGCGAGCGTGACGCCCGCGACCGCGAACCAGAGCGTCGGAAGCACGCCCACGGTGCTGCCGAGCCAGCCGCCCAGGATCGCGCCGAGCGGCATGCTGCCCCAGACCACGAACCGTACGGAGGCGTTCATGCGCCCGAGCAGCGTCGGCGGGCACAGCCGCTGCCGGAAGCTGACCTGCGCGACGTTGTAGACGACGACCCAGAACGACAGCAGCGCGCCGCCCGCGACGAGGGGCACCTCGGGGGGGATCCCGAGGTCGCTCAGCGGTGACGCGAGCGGGGTGAGCGCGTACGCCGGGGCGAAGAACAGGGCGCTGACCGGGATGATCCGGCCCTCGCCGACCCACCGCGCGAGCCGGTCCGCGAGGAGCGCGCCGAGGAGGCCGCCGACGGCTCCGGCGGAGAAGACGAGCCCGAGCCCCGCCGGGTCGAGCCCGAGGTGACGCAGCGCGTACAGGACGACGAGCGCCTCGCCGACCGCGTGGAACATGTTGCCGAGCCCGGTGCAGGCCACGATCCGGCGCAGCAGCGGCTGGCGGACGACGAACCGCAGCCCCTCGGCGATCGCGGCCCGCAGCGGCGGGTGCTCACCACGCGCGGGCAGGTCCTCGACGTGGCGGATCCGCCCGACGGCGAACGCCGACACCACGTACGTGACGACGTTGACGACGATGAGCAGCGGTGCCGAGATGACCCGCAGCAGCGCGCCGCCGATCGCCGGCGCGGCGACCATCGCGACCGACTGCGTGGCCTGGAGCTTGGAGTTGCCCTCGACGACGTGCTCGAGCCCGACGAGCGCGGGGACGTAGCTCTGGTGGGCGATGTCGAAGAAGACGCTCGCGCAGCTGAGCACGAGCGCCGCGCCGTACAGCACGCCCATCGACGCGTGGCCCGTGAGCGCGAGGGCGACGACCGCGGCGAGCACGACCGCCCGGACGAGGTCGGCCGTGATGAGGACGCGTCGCTTGCGCATGCGGTCGATCCAGGCGCCCGCGGGCAGCCCGATCACGAGGAACGCGGCGGTCTCCGCGGCGCCGAGCGCACCCATCTGCCACTCGTTCGCGCCGAGGTGCTGGACCGCGAACACGGGCAGCGCGAGCCCGGTGAGCTGCGCGCCCAGCTGACCGAGCGCGTCGCCGGTCCACAGCCGCCGGAAGTCGGGATGGAAGGCGAGCGAGCGCCGCCGGGCCGCTGCGGCTGCGGGCGGCGAGGGCGCGGGGTCCGGGCCGGGGGTGCTCACGCATGCAGCATCGCGCGACTGATTGGGAAGTGTCAATCAGTGGTTAGGATCGGACGGTGGTCGACGATGCGCAAGGAGCCGGCGGGGTGCTCGCCGGGACGGGCGGCAGCGCGGCGCGCGGGCGGACGCCGGATGCGGCCGAGCGAGAGCGGGACGAGGCCCGGCGCGAGCGGGACGTGGCGGGGCGCGAGAGGGGCGCAGCCCGGGACGAGCGTGACGCGGCCCGGGACGAGCGGGACGCGGCCCGCGACGAGTCCGCCCGTGAGCGGGACGAGGTCTGGGGTGACTCGTCGCGCGAGCGGGACGATGACCAACGCGAGCGGGACGACGCCCGGCGCGAGCGGGAGAGGGCGCGGCGCGCGCGTGACGACGACCGGCGCGCGCGTGACGACGCCCGGCGCGAGCGTGACGACGCCCGGCGCGGGCGGGACGCGGACCGCCACGAGCCCGGCCCGGGCGCCGACCTCACCGAGCAGGACGCCGAGACCCGCGAGCGTGACGCCGACGCGCGTGCCCTCGCCTCGACGCTGCGCCTGCGCATCCTGCGGCTGTGCCTCGACGAGGCGCTCACGAACCGCGAGCTCGCCGAGCGGCTGGGCCGCAACCCGGCGACGACCCTGCACCACGTCCGGACGCTCGTCGACCGCGGCTACCTCGCCGCCGAGCCGGTCCGGCGCGGCGCCCGCGGCTCGCGCGAGGTCCCGTACCGGGCGACGGGCCGCTCCTGGCACTCCCGCCACCCGAACGCGTTCAGCCGCGTCCTCATCGACACGTTCCTCGAGGAGGTCGCGCTCGCGGACCCGGACAGCGTCGGGACGACCCGGCTGGGCGTCCGGCTCGACGCCGCGGGCAAGGCGGAGCTCGACCGGCGCGTCCAGGAGCTCTTCGACGAGCTCGCCGCGCGGCCCGCCGACCCCGACGGCACGCCGTACTCGATCTTCTACGCGGTCCACGAGGACGCCGGCCGGCTCCGGCGCGACCGACCCGCGGGCTGACCACGCACCGGTCGGCTCAGATGCCTCCGCGCAGCGCCGCGATCGGCTCGATCGCCGCGGCCTTGAGCGCCGGGTAGATCCCCGCGAGCAACCCGATCACGCCGCCGGCGAGTGCCGAGAGCAGCACCACGACGGTGTCCAGGATCGGCGTCCACGACTGCACCGCGGAGACCACGACGACCGCGGCGACACCGACGGCCGCACCGATGAGCCCGCCGAGCAGCCCGACGACGACGGACTCGACCACGAACTGCGCGCCGATGTCCCGCCGCGTCGCGCCGAGCGCCCGGCGCAGGCCGATCTCCCCGACGCGCTCCATCACGGACAGCAGCGTGACGTTCGCGATCCCGAGCCCGCCGATGAGCAGCGCCACGGCGCCGAGCGCGAGGAAGATCGCGTTGACGTCGGCCTGGACGCTCTCGCGGACCTTCGAGCCGGTCGGCGGGACCTGGACCTTGAACCCGTCGGGCGCGTTGGGGTCGAGCGCGACGGGCACCTGCTCGCCGACGACGGGCCCGGCGCCGACCGCGATCCTGATCTGGAGCTGCTCGGGCGACGCGAGGCCGAAGTCGGCCCGCGCGGTGCCCTGCGGCAGGATCACGGCGTCGACGAGCTCGCCCCGCCGCTGCACCCCGTCGACGATGCCGATCACCGTGTACGAGGTCTCGCCGATGAAGACGGACGGCTGCCGGTCGACGCGGTGCACGCCGAGCCGCTCGGCGGCCCGCGCCCCGAGCACCACGACGCGGTCGGCCCGGTCGTCGTGGCCGGAGTCGAAGTACCGACCGGTGACGACCTCGCCGCGGACCGCGTCGAGCAGGCCGGGCGACGTCGCGACGACGGGGATGGCGACCCCCGCGGGCTGCGACGGGTCGTTGACCGGCACGGCGGTGACGGCGGCGCCCTCGACGTCGACCTCGGCAAGGGTGCCCGCCGCCTCGACGCCCGCGAGGCGCACGGCCCGCGCCTCGGCGTCCCAGGGCAGGCGCGCGTTCGCCCGCTCGGTGCCGTCCGCCCCGCGGGTCGTCGCCGGCGCGGCCACGACCTGCGTCGCGGCGACGGCGTCGAACTGGCGGTTGATCTGGCCCGCGGCGGTCTGCGCGAGCCCGACGGTGACCACCACCGAGGCGATGCCGAGCACGGTGCCGAGGATCGTCAGCACGAGCCGCCCCGGGCGGGCGCCGATCCCGTAGGTCGCCTCGGTCAGCAGGTCGCGGACCGAGAAGCGGTCGGTCCCGCGCGGGCCGTCGCCGGCGTGCACCCGCTGCGCGCCCGCCAGGACGCTCATGCGAGCTCCGTGAGGGTGCCGTCGGAGATCCTGACCCGCCGCTGCGCGCGCGCCGAGACGGCCGGGTCGTGCGTGATGACCACGAGCGTGAGGCCGTCGGCGTGCAGCTCGTCGAACAGGTCGAGCACACCCGCGGAGTTCGTGGTGTCGAGGTTGCCCGTCGGCTCGTCGGCGAGCAGCACGCGCGGCGAGGCGACGACCGCGCGCGCGACCGCGACGCGCTGGCGCTCGCCGCCCGAGAGCACGGTCGGCAGGAAGCCGGTCCGGTGCGAGAGGTGGACGCGGTCGAGCGCCTCGAGCGCCCGGTCGCGGCGCTCCGCGCGCGGCACGCCGCTGTACAGCGTCG
Organism: Cellulomonas jepli; assembly: GCF_047229345.1. Classification (NCBI taxonomy): domain Bacteria; kingdom Bacillati; phylum Actinomycetota; class Actinomycetes; order Micrococcales; family Cellulomonadaceae; genus Cellulomonas; species Cellulomonas jepli. Next base: position 37,276 of record NZ_JBFTER010000018.1, read on the forward strand.
CGAGCATCACGTTGTCGAGCACGCTCCGGTGCGGCAGGAGGTGGAAGGCCTGGAAGACGAACCCGATCCGCCCGCCCCGGAGCGCCGACCGCTCGCGCTCGGACGCCGTGCCGGTCGGGACGCCGTCGAGCAGGTACTCGCCCGACGTGGGCCGGTCCAGGAGGCCCAGGATGTGCAGCAGCGTCGACTTCCCCGAGCCCGACGGCCCGATGATCGACACGTACTCGCCGCGCTCGATGCGCAGGTCCGCCGCGTGCAGAGCCTCGACGGGCGGGTCGCCGGGGAACGCGCGCGTCAGCGCGGCGAGCTCGATGACCGCGGGCGCCGGCTCCTCGACCGGGGCCTCCCCGAACACCTCGAGGACGGTCATCCCGCCGAGGCCTCGGTGGCCGTGGGGCTCGGGTCGCCGGCGTCGGCTGCCCCGCGCGCACCCACGACCACGAGGTCGCCCTCGGTCAGCTCGGCGTCGGCGCCCTTGATCTCGACGTACCCGCCCGCGGCGAGCCCCGTCTCGACGGTCACGAGGCTGCTCTCGTCGTCCGCGCCGAGCACCTCGACGCGCGACTCGCCGCCCGGTCCGGCGGTGAGGGCAGCGATCGGCACGGCGAGCACCTTGCCGCCGGTCGAGCTGACGGGGATGCGCACGCGCACGTTCGTGCCCTGCAGGAGCGTGAGCTGCTCGGGGGTCAGCGTCCCCGGCGTGAGCGTCACGGTGTAGCGGCCCGCGCCCGCGGCCTGCCCGTCGGCGTCGCCCGAGCCGCCGCCCGCCGGTTCGCCCTCGGCGCCGGCGTCCCCGTCGGCGGACCCGGCGTCCTCGACGCCCGCGGCGACCTCGGCGACGGTCACCGGGATCTCCGTACCCTCGACGGTGATCGAGCCCACGGTCCCGACCGTGAGCAGCTCCGCGTCGGCGCGGGCCGCGGAGGCGACGACCTCGAGCGACGCGCCCGAGACCGTCATGACCGGGCCGCTGATCGTGCCCCCGCGCTTGACGGTGACCTCGTCGACGCGGCGCGGGAGCGACGGCAGGAACACGACCTCGCTCGCGGGGAGCGTCGTGAGCACCGCGATCTGCGCCTCGGTGAGCGCGGCCTTCGCCTCCGTCACGGCCCGCTGCGCCGCCGTGACCTGCGCCTTCTCCGCGGAGGTGTCGGGTGCCGCCTTGGCCTCGTCGCGCGCCGCGACCGCCGCGTCGAGCTCGCCCTGGGCGCGGGCGACCGCGCTCTGGCTGCACGTGGCCGCGCCGGGCTCCCCGTCGGGGCTCACCGGCGGGGGAGCGTCGCAGAGCGCGCGCGCCTCGGCGAGCTGGGCCGTCGCCACCGTGACCGCGGTCTCGAGCGCGATGAGCTCGGACGCCGGCTTGCCGCCGCCCGCCTTCGACAGCGCACGCTGCGCCGTCGCGAGCTGCTCCTGCGCGTCGCGCTGGGCCGACGTGGCGAGGGTGACCTGCTCCTTCGTCTCCTTCGACGGCGCCGGGGCCTCGTAGCCGACCTTCTGGTACAGCGCCTCGACGCCCCGTGCCGTCGTGGCGTCGAACGTGGGGTCGGCGGGGTCGCCGCCCTCGATCCCGAGCGCCCGGAGCGCCGCCTTGAGCTGGCTCACGTCCGGCCCGGTCACCCCGGCGCGCAGCGTGCGGTACGTCGGCAGGTCGCCGGGCAGGACGACGACGGGGCGACCCGCGACCTCGAGCGCGAGGCTCCCGGCGTCGAGCGTCGCGCCGACGTCGGGCACGTGCCCGGTGACGACCGCGGGGCCGTCGGCGTCGCCGGTCTCGATCCGCACCTCGGCGGGGTCGTCGTACACGGCGTCACCCCGCAGCGTCACGTCGTTCGCGATGACCCTGCTCTCGACCGGGACCGTGATCGGCCCCGCCTCGGGTGGTGCGGCGTCGGCCGCGGCCTGGGCCGGCGACTCGATGAGCCGGCTCAGGCCGAGACCCGCCGCGAGGCTCACGACGGCCACGACCGCCATGACCCAGATCGTCCTGCTGCCCCCTGCGTGCTTCACGTCGTCGTGCCGTCCTCGTCGGTCGGTCGGTCGCCGTCGGTCACTCGCCGTCGGCGGTGGAGTACTTCTCGGACCAGGCGTCGAGCTCGGCCTTGTGCTGGTCCACGAACTCCTGCTCGAGGGCGAACTGCACCTCGCGCGCCTTCTCCTCGTGCTTCGTGGACGCCTTGCAGCGCGCGTCGGCGACCGCGGTGGCGATCTCCTTCTCCTTGAACTCCGCGACCGCGGCCGGGTCGGGCTCGGGCGCCTCCTCGGTCGTCAGCGACATGAGCGTGCTGAACTCCTCGGAGATCGCGTTGACCGCGTCCTCGGGGGTCGCGTGGTCGGCGTACCCGGCGTCGGCCATGCACGCGGCCCAGGCGGCGTTCGCCTCGGCCATCTTCGGGTCGCTCGCGGCGCGCTCGTACAGCGCGGTCATCTCCTCCTGGAGGCTCGCGAACTCCGGGTCCGCCCACGCCTGGCCCTGCTCGTACACCTCGTGCTGGGCCTTGCCCTGGCAGCCCTGCGTGGTCCAGTCGCCCGCGGGCGCCTCGCCCTCGGCGCCGGCCGCCTGGTCGCCGAACAGCGCGGCGTAGTAGGCCGCCTGCTCCTGCTCCGACATCCCGGCGACGTAGTCGGCGTTGGGGTCGACCCACTCCTTCTCGCCCTCGGTCGGCGTCTCGTAGGAGGTCGACATGCCGTACCCGTTCTCCGCGGCGTACTCCTCGGTGCCGTAGCGGTCGGCGTCCTCCTGGTCCTCCTCGATGGTCTCCGTGACGGCCGACATGTCCTGCTGCGTGTACTCGAAGCCCTGCTCCCGCATGCACGCGGCGACGATCTCCTCCGAGCGGCGGCCCATCTCGGACCAGTCCTGGTCCTCCATGCTGCCCATGACGTCGTCGAAGTAGGCGCTCAGCGGCCCGTTCTCGTCCTCGCTGACCGTCGTGGCGTCCTTCGGGTCCTTGTCGGAGCTGCACCCCCCGACGAGCAGGAGCACGGTGCAGCCGACCGCGGCTGCGGCGGTGGTCAGGGTGTGGGTCCTCATGAGGGTGCCTTCCTCGGCGTCCGTCGGCGTTCCGATTCCTCCGGGAACGTACCGGTTCCGCACGGTTTCCGGATCACTCTCGGGGATGACCGGGTGCCGCGTGCGGGGTCCGCAGGTCGCACGGACCCCGCACCGGGCTCAGTAGCGGATCGCGTCGATGACCTTGACGCGCACCGCGACGGTCGCCGGGATGAGGCCCGCCAGGGCGCCCACCGCCGTCGCGCACGCCATGCCGGTCAGCGCGGCCGAGACCGGGAACGGCGGCATGTCCTGGATCCCGGTGCCCAGCGCGCGCTCGATCGGCAGGTTCTTGATCATCGCGACCGCCACCACGATGCCGACCAGGCCGGCGACGACCGTCGCGACGACGGACTCCATGAGGACCCCGAAGAAGATGCGGCCCGACGTCGCGCCGAAGCTGCGCCGGATGCCGATCTCCCGGATGCGGTGCCGCACGGTCACGAGCGCGATGTTGACGAGCCCCAGGCCGCCGAGCAGGAGCGCGACCGCGCCGATGCCGAGCGCCGCCCAGCGCATCGCGCCGTCGATCGCGCCCCAGCTCTCCTGGGGGAGCATCACGTTGACGTCCGTCCCGGGCAGGGAGGCGCGCAGGTCACGCGTCAGGACCGGCTGCATCTCCTGCGCGAGGTCCGGCGGCACCCAGGCCTTGAGCGTCGGGACGGCCGGACCGTACGCCGTCGACGGCGTCGCCCACCGCTCGTAGTGGTCGAAGAGCAGGTACGCCTCGGGCGGTGCCTCGGGCCACATGTTCGGGTACACCCCGATGACCTCGGTGCGGACCGGGGTGTCGCCGCCGAGCAGCACGGTCGGGTGCCCCGACACGCCGGCCACGCCCAGCGCGTCGAGGAACGCCTCGTTCACGACGACGGCCGGTGCGTAGCGGTCCGCGTCCGCGTCGGTGAACCAGCGCCCCTCCTCGGGGACCAGCCGCATGATCGTGCCGTACTCCGGGTCGACGACCTGCATCTGCACGGGCCGGCTGCCCGTCGGGAAGCGGAACGGCAGCTCGGTCCACATCTGCCGGCTCGCGTGCTCGATGCCGTACCGCTCGACGAGCCGGTCGAACTCGGCGGTGTACTGCGCGGTGCTGGGTGCGGACGCGCCCTGGGGGTACGCCGAGATGTCGAGCGTCACGGACCTCCCCGACGAGCGCTCGGCCATCTCGTGCGTCGCCTGGTTGAGCATCTGCACGATCGCCGTCACCCCGGTGATGGCGGTCACCGCGACCGCGACGCCGACGAGCGCGAGCAGGACCCGCAGCTTGTGGATGCGCAGCTCGTCCCACGCCTCGACGACCGTGCCGATGAACCCGCTCATGCGAGCACCGCCGTCGCGTCGTCGGGCCGGTCGGTCGGCACGTCGCCGACCCACTCGGTCACGCGGCCCGGCGCGTTGAGACGGATCGGGACGAGGACGCCGTCGGCGAGCCGGTAGTGCCGCTGGGCGCGGGCCGCGACGGCGAGGTCGTGCGTGATGGCGATGAGCGCGGCCCCGGACTCCGAGGCGATCTCGTCGAGCAGCGCCATGATCTCCCCGCCGGTGTCGACGTCCAGCGCACCGGTCGGCTCGTCCGCCAGGATCACGCGCGGCCGGCGCACGAGCGCTCGCGCGATCGCGACGCGCTGCTGCTCGCCGCCGGACAGCTTCTCGGGCTTCTCCTCGAGCCGGTCGCCGAGCCCGACGCGCTCGAGCATCTCGACGGCGAGCTGCTTGCGGCGCCAGAACTGCCGCCCGCGGGCGTAGAGCAGCGGCGCCGCGACGTTCTCCAGCGCCGTGCGGCCCGGGAGCAGGTTGAACTGCTGGAAGACGAACCCGAAGTCGTCGCCGCGACGGCGGGCACGGGCCCGGCCGGACAGCCGCGCGACCGACGCGCCCTCGAGGACGTACTCGCCCGACGTCGGGGCGTCGAGCAGCCCGAGGATGTTGAGGAGCGTCGACTTGCCGGTCCCGGAGCGGCCCACGACCGAGACGTGCTCGCCCGCGTCGACCGAGAGCGTGATGCCGCGCAGGATCTCCAGGACGCGGTCGTCGGGCAGGCGGACCGAGCGGGTGACGTCGGTGAGCTCGAGCAGGCTCATCCGCCGCACACCGCCGGGTCGAACTGCATCGGGTCGCCGCAGTCGACGGGTCCCGAGACGTCACCGATCGGGATGAACTGCAGCACCTTGTCGCCCGCGGCGAGCCCCTCGGTGACCTGCACGGTCTCCCCGTCGGTCAGGCCGAGCCCGACGGCGCGCATCTCCGGCTCGCCGCCCGGGACCTCGACCCACACGTTGCCCTTCTGCACCGAGCCCTGGACGGACGAGACGGGGACGACGACGGCGTTCTCGGCCGTGCCGTTGGTGATCGCGATGTCGGCGCCGAGCCCCGCGAACGCGGTCACGCCGGCGGGGACGGCGCACGTGACGGTGCCGGAGACCGGCTCGGCCGGTGCGCCGGGGTCGGCCACGGTCGTGGCGTCGGGAGCCGTCGCGGGCGGCTGCGCGGCGGCACCGAGCCGCAGGCCCGTGCACGTGAACGGCGCCGGGCCGCCCTTGAGCGTGACCTGGGCCTCGGCCGGGGCGCCGAGCAGGCGGTACTGCTGCTCGGGGGTGAGCGTGCCGGAGACGGAGAGCGTCCCCGGGGACACCGAGCCGATCGGGTCGCCGACCGCGACGACCTGGTCCTTGAGCGCCGTGAGCGTGAGCGTCCCGGCGGTGCCGGCCCTGACCGTCTCGCGCTTGACCTTCGGCTTGTTCTGCTTGACCGTCTGCTCGCCGGTCTCGGCGTTCGTCGTCGTGGTCGGCTCGACGGGCGTCTCGAGGGTGACCTCGAGCACCGGGGTGTCGGCGGCGACGGCCTGGCCGTTCGTGGCCAGGAGCTTGGTGACCGTGCCGGCCATCGTGGCCTTGACGGTGGTGGCCGGGTCGGCGACGACGGCGCCCTGCACGGTCACCGCGTTCGTGATGGTCCCGGTGCCGACCTCGACGTACTGCTCGGTGATCTGCCCGGACGGCTCGAGCGCGTCGGACGTGGTCGTGACCTCCGAGCCGGCGAACGCGAGCTTGACGAGCGCCGCCGCGATCACCGCCCACAGGACGATCCGGACGGTCGGGAAGATGATCCTGCGGGTGACCCCCACGGTCCTGCTCCTCTGTCGGCGTGGACGGGGGCGACGTGGGCCGCCCCCGCACGCCGAAACCTAGCGACGCGCTCGCGGGCGTCGCCTCCGCCTGGGGGATGACTCCGTCGTCGCGCCCTGGTCCTCCCCTGCGACGAGGGCGGGACGGTTGTCCCCCCGGGGTCGCACGCGCGCCGAGGCCGCGCCCCGGGGCGCTCGCGCAGGTCAGTGGCTCGCGGAGCCGTCCCGGTGCCGGGTGCGCCGGCGCGGGGCCTCGGCCGGGTGCACGACGGCCCCGGTCCCGACCCCCGTGGGGGACGGCGCCGGGGCCGGGTCGGGACGTCGTCAGGCAGCCGGCTCCGCGGGGGTCGCGACGAGGAACGCGGGGGCGCGCAGGCCCTCGCGCTCGAACGCGGAGGCGACCGCGGCAGCGACGTCGTCGACGGCCGTCGCCCTGACGAGCGCGATCGCGGAGCCGCCGAACCCGCCGCCCGTCATGCGGGCCCCGAGCGCACCGGCCTCGCGCGCCGCGGCGACCGCGACGTCGAGCTCGCGGGCCGAGACCTCGTAGTCGTCGCGCAGCGAGGCGTGCGAGGCGTCCATGAGCGGGCCGACCTCGCGCACCCGCCCCGCGTCGAGCAGGTCCACGAAGGACTGCACGCGGGCGATCTCGGTGACGACGTGCCGCACGCGGCGGACCGTGACGTCGGCGTCCTCGCCCTCGGGAGCGTCCGCGGCGAGCGCGGCGAGCGTCTCGTCGAGAGCGACGGGGTCGATCTCCCGCAGCGTCGCGATGCCGAGCCGCCGGGCGGCCGCCTCGCACGTGGCACGGCGCGCGGCGTACTGGCCGTCGACGAGCGCGTGCTCGGCGCGCGTGTCGATCACGAGCAGCGCGAGGTCGTGCGCCGCGAGGTCGAACGGCACCTGCCGGACCGAGAGGTCGCGGCAGTCGAGCCCGAGGGCGTGCCCGGCGCTCGCGCGCAGCGACACCGCCTGGTCCATGCCGCCGGTCGGTGCCCCGGCGATCTCGTTCTCGGCGCGCACGCACGCGGCGGCGAGGCGTGCCCGGCCGGCGTCGTCCGGCGAGCCCGGGTCGCCGGGCGTCCCCGCGAGCCCGAGCCCGAAGACGTCGTCGAGCGCGACCGCGACGGCGCACTCGAGCGCGGCGGACGAGGAGAGCCCCGCGCCGAACGGCACGCAGGAGTCGACCGCGACGTCGAACCCGCCGGCAGCCTCGTCGAGGTCGCCGGCCTGCTGCAGCGCCCACGCGACGCCCACGACGTACGCGGGCCAGCCGTCGACCGCGCCGGGCGCGACGTCGGACATCGCGACCTCGCGGACCTCGCCCGCGGCCGCCTGCGCCGAGGTGAGCCGCACGACCCCGGACGCGCGTCCCTCGGGCACCGGCGTGCGCCGCAGCGCGACGTAGGTGCGGTGCGGGAGCGCCATGGGCAGGCACAGGCCACCGTTGTAGTCCGTGTGCTCGCCGATGAGGTTCACGCGTCCCGGCGCCGACCACACGCCGTCGGGCTCCTCGCCGAACCGCTCGACGAACAGCGCCCGGGCCCGCGCGGAGCCCTCGTCCTGCGTCCACGCCTCGACGCGCTCGACCGTCACAGGGCCACCTCCTGAAGTCGCGCCGCGATCCGCTCGGGCGTCGTGTCGCTGATCCATGCCGCCATCCCGGACTCCACGCCCGCGAGGTACTTGAGCTTGTTCGCGGCGCGCAGCACCGAGAACACCTGCAGGTGCAGCCGGCCGAGGTCGCGGCCCTCGCCGACCACCGCCTGGTGCCAGCCCGCGATGTAGGGCAGCGGGACCGCCGTGCCGTCCTGCTCGACGAAGAACCGGTCGAGGCGGCGCAGGAGCTCCAGGTAGGTGACCGCGAGGTCGTCGCGCTCGGCACCGGTGAGCCCCGGGAGGTCCAGGACGTCGCGGTTCGGCGCGAGGTGCACCTCGACGGGCCAGCGCGCCGCGGCGGGCACGTACGCCGTCCAGTGCTCCGACTCGAGCACGACGCGGGTCCCGGCGCGGCGCTCGGCGGCGAGCACGTCGGCGTGCAGGTTGCGGCCGGTGCGCTCGCGGTGCGCGGCGGCCTGGGTCAGCATCGCCTGCGTGCGGGGGGTCACGTACGGGAACGCGTAGATCTGCCCGTGCGGGTGCGGGAGGGTCACGCCGATCTCCTTGCCGCGGTTCTCGAAGCAGAACACCTGCTCGATGCCGGGCAGCCGCGAGAGCTCGGCCGTGCGGTCGGCCCACGCCTCGATGATCGTCCGCACGCGCGAGGGCGCGAGCTCGGCGAACGAGCTCGTGTGGTCCGAGCTGAAGCAGACGACCTCGCACCGCCCGGCGGCCGGGCGCGCGGCCCAGAGCTCCTCGCCGTCGACCTGCCAGCCGTCCTCGAGCGTCACGCCGGGGACCTGCATGAGCGCCGGGAACCGGTTCTCGAACACCGCGACGTCGTAGTCCGTGTCGGGGATCTCGCCGTCCGAGTACGTCGTGCCCGACGTCGGGGGGCGCGCGGGGCACAGCGGGCACGAGTCGGCCGCGGGCAGGAAGGTGCGGTTCATGCGGTGCGACGCCATCGGGATCCAGTCGCCCGTGAGCGGGTCGCGGCGCATCTCCGGGCCGGCGAACGTCGCGGGGGCCGGGACGCCGGGCGCAGGGGCGACGGGCGTGAACCGGTCGCCGAGCGGGCGCGGGTCGTCGAGGCGACGGGTCGCGGCACCCGAGACGTACGGCTCGGAGTCGTCGAAGTAGACGAGCTCGCGGCCGTCGGCCATCGTCGTCGCGGTCCGGCGCACGCGCGGGGCGCCGGGGGTGGGTGCGGTGTCGGTCATGGCTGCTCCTCGGGGAGGGGGTCGGGGGAGACGAGGCGGACCTCGCCCACCGCCGTCTCGAGCGTGGCCCGGGCGTGCGCGCCCAGCCCGGTGTCGGTCACGAGCACGTCGATCTCGTCGAGCGGGACGATGCGGGCCAGCCCGGCGACGCCCCACTTGGAGTGGTCGGCGAGCACCGTGACGTGCGCGGCGCAGCGGACGAGCGCCCGGTCGGTGGCGGCCTCGAGCACGTTGGGGGTCGTCGCGCCGCCCGCGTCGAGCCCGTGCACCCCGAGCAGCGCGTGGTCCACGCGCAGGCTCGCGAGGGCGGCGTCGGCGACGGGACCGACGAGCGCGTCGGACGGGGTGCGCACGCCACCGGTGAGGATGACCTCGAGCGTGCCGCCCGCGGGCGACGCGGGTGCGCCGTGCAGCACGTCCGCCACGTGCAGGGAGTTCGTCACCACGGTCAGCGGGCGCAGGGCGGTGTCGGCGGCGACCAGGCGGGCGAGCAGGTGGGTCGTCGTGCCGGCCGACAGCGCGAGGGACTGGCCGGGCCCGAGCAGGGTCAGGGCCTCGCGCGCGATCGCGGCCTTCTCGGCGGCGGCCCAGGCCAGCTTCGTGGCGAACGCGGGCTCGACGGCGGAGTGCCCCGCCGGGTCGATCGCGAGCGCGCCGCCGTGCACCCGGCGGACGAGCCCCGCGCGCGCGAGCTCGGCGATGTCGCGGCGGACGGTCATGTCGGAGACGTCGAGCGTCTCGACGAGGTCGGCGACGCGCACGGCCCCGTGCAGGCGCGCCTCGGCCAGGATGCGGTCCTGACGCTGAGACGCGAGCACCTGCACAGTATCCACCAGGATCGAACAAGAACCAACAGTGCGACGAGCGCGGGTCCGGCGCCCGGGCGCGCGTCGGTCGGGGACGGGCGTCCTGCCAGTGTGCGCAGCGGTGGGCGCGGGCGCTCGGCGGGCGGGTCGCGCGTGCGGGCGCGGTGCAGCGCCGGTCAGGCGGTCAGCGGCCGACCGGCGACAGCCCGAGCGGCTTGCCCGCGAGCCCGCGCGACCGCGTCGCGAGAGCCCGCGCGACGTCCCGCAGCGCGACCGCCGCGGGGGAGTCGGGGTGGGCGAGCACGACGGGGGTGCCGTCGTCACCGTCCTGCCGCAGCGCGACGTCGAGCGGGACCTGCCCGAGCAGCGGCACCGCCGAGCCGGTCGCCCGCGACAGGTTCTCCGCGACACGCGCACCGCCGCCCGCCCCGAAGATCTCGAGCCGCGAGCCGTCGGGCTGCTCGAGCCACGACATGTTCTCCACGACGCCCACCACGTGCTGGCGGGTCTGCAGCGCGACGGACCCCGCGCGCTCGGCGACCTCGGCCGCGGCGTCCTGCGGCGTCGTGACCACCAGCACCTCGGACGTCGGGAGCAGCTGCGCGACGGAGATCGCGATGTCGCCGGTGCCGGGCGGCAGGTCGAGGAGCAGCACGTCGAGGTCGGCCCAGAACACGTCCGCGAGGAACTGCTGGAGCGCGCGGTGCAGCATGGGCCCGCGCCACACGACCGGCTGCCCCGGCGGCACGAACATACCGATCGAGATGACCTTGACGTCGTGCGCGACCGGCGGCAGCAGCATGTCGTCGACCTTGGTCGGCGGCTGGGTGACGCCGAGCATGCGGGGGATCGAGAACCCGTAGATGTCCGCGTCGACCACGCCGACGCGCAGGCCGTCCGCGGCCATCGCGACCGCGAGGTTCGCCGTGACGGACGACTTGCCGACGCCGCCCTTGCCGGACGCGATGGCGTAGACCTTGGTCAGCGAGCCCGGCTGCGCGAACGGGATCGTCGGCTCGGCGGTGCCGCGCAGCCGCTCGCGCAGGCCTGCGCGCTGCTCGGCCGACATCACGCCCATAGCGAGGCGGACCTCCGCGACGCCGTCGAGCGGCTGGACCGCGGCCGTCACGTCCTTGGTGATCGTGTCCTTGAGCGGGCACCCCGCGGTCGTGAGGTCGATGCCGACCGTGACGCGCGCGCCGCCCGGCAGCGTCGTCGTGTCGACCTCGACCGACCGGACCATGCCGAGCTCGGTGATCGGCCGGCGGATCTCGGGGTCGAGGACGCCCTCGAGCGCGGTGCGCACCGCTTCGGCGAGCGCGGTCGGGTCGGTCGTCAGGGGCATGCGCCCATCGTAGGCGCGGCGTCCCGGGGGCCCGTGCGCCGCACGTCCCGGTCCGAGGTGCACCCTGCGCGGCCGCAGGCCCGGCCCTCGGGCAGCCCGGTCCTCAGCGCCGCGCGGTGTCCGCGGGGCCGTCGGACGTCGCGCCGTCGTGCTCGCCGCGGACGTCGTCGCGCTCCGCGGTGAGGTCCTCCAGCAGGTTGCGCAGCTCGGAGCGCAGGAAGTCGCGCGTCGCGACCTCGCTCAGCCCGATCCGCAGCGCCGCGATCTCCCGCGCCAGGAACTCGGTGTCGGCGAGGTTCCGCTCGGCGCGCTGCCGGTCCTGCTCGAGGCTCACGCGGTCGCGGTCGTCCTGCCGGTTCTGCGCGAGCAGGATCAGCGGCGCGGCGTAGGACGCCTGCACCGAGAAGAACAGGTTGAGCAGGATGAACGGGTACGGGTCCCACTGCAGCCCGAACAACCCGACCGCGTTGATGGTGACCCAGACGATGACGAAGCCGGTCATGTACATCAGGAAGCGCCCGGTGCCCATGAACCGGGCGAACGCCTCGGCGACCCGGCCGACCGCGTCGGGGTCGCGCTGGAACCGCGGGACCCACGAGCGGCGCGACTCCTTGGGGGTGTCGAGCCGCTCAGCCACGACGCACCCGCCCGCCGACCGTGCGCGTGCCGGTCGCCGGCAGCGGGGTGTCGTCGTGCTGCTCGCGCCAGTCCTGCGGCAGGAGGTGGTCGAGGACGTCGTCCACGCTGACCGCGCCCAGCAGCCGGCGCTCCTCGTCGACCACGGGCAGCGCGAGGAGGTTGTACGTCGCGAGCAGCCGCGTGACCTGCAGCAGCGGGGCGTCGGCGGTGACCGCGTCGATGTCGGTGTCGACGAGGGAGCCGATCGACTCGTGCGGCGCCTCGCGCAGCATGCGCTGGAGGTGCACGACGCCGATGAAGCGTCCGGTCGGCGTCTCGAGCGGCGGTCGCGCGACGAACACCATCGACGCGAGCGCCGGGGCGAGGTCCTGGCGGCGCACGTGCGCGAGGGCCGCCGCGATCGAGGTCTCCGGGCCGAGGATCACGGGCTCCGTCGTCATGAGACCGCCGGCCGTGTTGTCCTCGTACGCGAGCAGGCGCCGCACGTCGCGCGCCTCCTCGGGCTCCATGAGCTCCAGGAGCTCGGCGGCCTGCTCGTCGGAGAGCTCGCCGAGCAGGTCGGCGGCGTCGTCGGGCTGCATCGCCTCGAGCACGTCCGCGGCGCGCGTGCGCTCGAGCCCCGAGAGGATCGCGACCTGGTCGTCCTCCGGCAGCTCCTCGAGCACGTCGGCGAGCCGCTCGTTGTCGAGCGCGTGCGCGACCTCGTTGCGGCGCGTGCTGCCGAGATCGTGCAGCACGTCCGCGAGGTCGGCGGGCTTGAGGTCGTCGTAGCTCGCGAGCATGAGGGCCGCGCCCTGCGCCGCCGCCGAGACCCCGAGGCCCGTGACGGCGCCGACGTCGACCAGCAGCGTCTCGCCGCGGCGTCGCAGCAGCGCCGACTTGCCGGGCACCAGGCGGCGCACGAAGAGCTTGGCGACCACCCAGTCGCCGCTGCGCTGACGCTCGATCGCGACGTCCTCGACCGTGGCGCTCCCGCTGCCGTCGGTGAGCTCGACGGTCCGGTCCAGCAGCTCGCCGACCACGAGCGTCTCGGAGGTGCGCTGCTCGAACCGGCGCATGTTGACCAGGCCCGTCGAGATGACCTGGCCCGCGTCGATCGACGTGACGCGCGTCAGCGGCAGGAAGACGCGACGCCGGCCGGGGACCTCGACGACGAGCCCGACCGCGCGGGGGGCACCGGTCGGGCGCACGAGCACGACGACGTCACGCACCCGCCCGACCTGGTCCCCGATGGGGTCGAACACCGTGGTCCCGGCGAGGCGCGCGACGAAGACACGGGTCCCTGCGCTGCTCACGGGCGTCAGCCTAGACCGGCGGCCCCGTGTCGGCCGGGCTCGACGGGTGCCGGTCAGGTGCCGGTCGGGTGTCTGCCAGGTGGCGCCGGGGTGGCCGTGGGCTGCGGCGACGCCCCTGGCGTGGGACGGGGCGGCGGGGGAGGATCGTCGCATGTCGATGAACAAGGCCTCCCGCGTCCCGACGGCACCGACCCTGCCCCAGGGCGAGCTCGTCGCGTCCTACAGCACCTACCTCGAGGCCCAGCGCGCGGTCGACCACCTCGCCGACAAGCAGTTCGCCGTGCAGCTCGTGACGATCGTCGGGACCGACCTGCGCATGGTCGAGCGGGTCACCGGGCGGCTGTCCTACCCGCGCGTCGCGCTCGCGGGCTTCGCGTCCGGCGCGTGGTTCGGGCTCTTCGTGGGCCTGCTGCTGTCGCTGTTCTCCGAGGAGGGCTCCTCGACGTTCTTCGCGGCGATCCTCATCGGTGGCGGCTTCGGCCTGCTCTTCTCGGTCATCACGTACTCGCTCACGGGCGGCAAGCGCGACTTCACGTCGTCGAGCCAGATCGTCGCGTCGCAGTACGCGGTGCTGTGCGCGGCCGAGCAGGCGCACAAGGCCCGCAACCTGCTCCAGGAGATCGGCGGGGTGCAGTCGGGCTGGCCGGCCCGCCCCACGACCGGCGTGACCCCGCCGTCGGACCCGTCCGGCGCCTACCCGGCGCCCGGGGCGCAGCAGCCCGTGAGCGGCTCGCCGACGGTGCCGCCGGTGACGTCGCCGGGCGTGACCCCGCCGTCGGCCCCGCCCGCACCGCCGACCGAGCCGCGCTGACGCCGGGTCGCGCTGACGCCGGGTCGCGACGCACGCCCGGCGCCCAGGCGTCCGCCGGTCGACGACGGCACGGAGCGCCGGCACCGCATCCCGGTGCCGACGCTCCGCGCGTCGGTCTCGCGTCAGCTCCGCTCCCGCGGGCCGCAGGTCAGGCCGCCGGCTCCCGCAGCCACGCCGTCGTCGCGCCCGGCAGCGCACCGCCCTCGAGCGGTGCGCTGCTGAGCAGGACCTCCCCCGCGGGCAGCGGCACGGGCCGGTCCCCGAAGTTCGTCACGCACAGCCACCCGCCCGAGCGCCGGAACGCGAGCACGTCGGCCCGGCTCGTCGTGAGCCACGTGAGGCTCTCGTCGCCCTGCAGCTCGTGCCGCAGCGCGAGCGCCTCGCGGTAGAGGTGCAGCGTGGACCCCGGGTCGTCCTCCTGCGCCTCGACCGAGTGCTCCCGGAACCACTCCGGCTGCGGCAGGAACGGCGCTGCGGCGCTGAACCCGAACGCCCTCCCGTCGCGCGTCCACGGCAGCGGGACCCGGCAGCCGTCACGTCCCGCGTCGACGCCGGGGTTCCGGAAGAACGCCGGGTCCTGTCGCGCCTCGTCCGGGATGTCGGGGACCTCGTGCAGGCCGAGCTCCTCACCCTGGTAGAGGTACGACGAGCCGGGCAGCGCGAGCTGCAGGAGCGTCGCGGCCCGCGCCCGGCGCAGGCCCAGGTCGTGGTCGAGCGCCGGCTCGGCCCCGCGCGCGAGCAGCCAGGCGCTGCCCTGCTTGTCGGTGCTCGCGCCGCGGGCGGGGAGGCCGTACCGCGTCGCGTGGCGCACGACGTCGTGGTTGGACAGGACCCACGTGGTCGACGAGCCGGACTCCGCCGCGAGCTCGAGGTTGAACGTGATGATCTCGCCGAACTGCGCGGCGTCGAAGTCGGCCTCGAGCAGGTCGAAGTTGAACGCCTGGCCGAGGCCCTCGGCGCTTGCGTACCGGGCGCGGCGCGACGCCTCGACCCACGCCTCGGCGACCGCGGTGCGCGGCGGGTCATAGGAGTTGAAGACCTCGCGCCACTCGGCGTAGATCTCGTGCACGTCGTCGCGGTCCCACAGCGGGTGCGTGCCGTCCTTGGGGTGCGCGTCCAGCTCGGCCTGGGTCGGCAGCGCGTCGGGCAGGTTCTTGGCCAGGCCGTGCGCGACGTCGACGCGGAAGCCGTCGACCCCACGGTCGGACCAGAACCGCAGCGTCGTGAGGAAGTCGTCGCGCACCTCGCGGTTCTTCCAGTTGAGGTCGGGCTGCTCCTTGGCGAAGTAGTGCAGGTACCACTGGCCGTCGCCCACGGGCTCCCACGCGGGCCCACCGAACGTCGAGGCCCAGTCGGCGGGGGGCAGCGACCCGTCGGGGCCCGTGCCGTCGCGGAACACGTACCGGTCGCGGGCCGGGGAGCCCTTCGGGGACGCGAGCGCCTCCTGGAACCACACGTGCCGGTCCGACGTGTGGTTCGGGACGAGGTCGACGACGACCTTGATGCCGGCGCCGTGCAGCGCGGCGACGAGCTCGTCGAAGTCCTCGAGCGTGCCGAGCCGCGGGTCGACGGCGCGGTAGTCGTCGACGTCGTAGCCGCCGTCGGCGAGCGCCGAGGGGTAGAACGGGCTGAGCCAGACCGCGTCGACGCCGAGGCGCGACAGGTACGGCACGCGGCGCGTGATGCCGGGCAGGTCGCCGATGCCGTCGGCGCCGGAGTCCGCGAACGAGCGCGGGTAGATCTGGTAGACGGCGGCCTGGCGCCACCAGGCGGCCCCGTCACGGCCCTGGTCGGGCGTCGCGCGGGCGTCGAGGACGTCGGTCACGTCGGTCATGGAGGGCTCTCGTCTCTCTCGTGGGTCGGTCTCGGGGGTGGGTCGGGGCGGGGACGTGCGGTGGGCCGGCCGGGCGGCTCGTGCCGGGCGGGAGCCCGGGTGCGAGGACGGACGCTCGAACCAGCGTCCGTCCGGCTCGCGACGCGCGCTACTTGATGGCGCCCTGCGTCACGCCCGCCATGACCCAGCGCTGCGTGAACAGGTAGACGACGATCGCGGGCGCCATGGCCATGAGGTACGAGGCGAACGCGACGTTGTAGTTGCTGCTGAACTGGGTCTGGAACACGCTCTGCAGCACGGGCAGCGTCTGCTGCGTGGCGTCGGCGATGATCAGCGACGGCATCATGAAGTCGTTCCACGAGGCCAGGAACGCGAAGATCGCGACGGTCGCGCTCATGGGGGCGAGAAGCGGGAAGACGACCCGGCGGAACACCTGCCACGTCGAGGCGCCGTCGAGCCGCGCGCTCTCCTCGAGCTCCTCGGGCACCGAGCGCAGGAACGCGGTGAAGAGCATGACGCTGAACGAGAGCTGGAACATCACGTGCAGCAGCGCGACGCCGCCGGGGTTGGCGAGCCCGACCATGCCGGTGAGCTTGACCTGCGACAGCGCGAGCACCGGGAACGGCAGGAACATCGCGGCGAGCAGGTAGAAGAACGACCAGCGGAAGAACCGGCGGTCCCAGTTCCGTGAGATCGCGTACGCCGCGAGCGAGCTCAGCAGGACCGTCCCGACGACCGTGACGAGCGTGACGAGCACGGAGATGGTGAACCCGCGCGGGAAGTTCGTGAGCCGCCACGCCTCGACGAACCCGTCGACGCTCACCGGCGACGGCAGCGAGAACGCGTTCCCGTCGACGGACTGCTGCGTGGTCTTGAACGCCATCGTCACCGTGGCGTAGAGCGGCGCGAGCACCGCGACCGAGCACAGCAGGAGGACGACCAGGCCGGGCCGGTTCGTGCGGTCGTCGCGGTCACGGCTCCGGAGGGTCCGCGAGCGCGGGACCGGGACCTGCGCGGGGGCTGTCGTGCGGAGCGTCTGGTCGGTCATCAGAGGGCCGCCTTCCCGCGGGTGAGCCGGATCTGGAGCAGGGCGAGGACGACGGCGATGAGGAAGAAGATCGTTGCGTTCGCCATCTGGTAGGCGTAGTCGCCGCCGGTGAAGCCGGAGAAGATCGTCATCGCGACGCTGCGGGTCGCGGTGCCCGGGCCGCCGTTGGTCAGGCCGACGATGATGTCGTAGGCGTTCAGGAAGTTCTTGAAGCCGATGACGATGTTGATCAGGACGTACCCCGCGACGAGCGGCAGCGTGATCGAGCGGAGCCGCCGGCCCGCGCTCGCGCCGTCGAGCGACGCGGCCTCGTAGACCTCGCCGGGGATCGACAGGATGCCGGCGACGTAGATCAGCAGCGCCGAGGGGATCGCCTGCCACGCGGTGACGATCACGATGGTGATCCATGCGAGGTCCGGGTTGGCGAGCATGCTGGTCTCGAGCGGCCCGAACCCCACGGCCTCGGCCACGCGCGGCAGCGAGTTCGAGAACAGGAACGCGAAGACGTACGCGATGACGATGCCCGAGATGACCATGGGCAGCACGAACACGGCGCGCAGCGCCACCCGGGCGCGGATCTTCGAGGTGAGCCCGACCGCGAGCAGGAACGCGACGACGTTGACCACGAGCACGGTCACGAGCGCGAACCCGACGGTGAACGCGTACGAGGCGAGGATCGCGGGGTCGGAGAACAGCGCGACGTAGTTGGTCAGCCCGGTGAAGGAGAACTCACCGAAACCGACCGAGTCGGTGAAGCTCAGCGTGATGCCCATGACCGCGGGCACGGTGATCGCGAGCGTGAACAGCACGAGCGCGGGCACGAGGAAGAGGTAGTGCGTCCGGCCGGCGCCGGGGCGCCTGCCGTGCGGGCGGGCCGGCGCCGCGTGCTCGCGGCGGGCGGCCTGTGGCGCTGTGGTGGTCGCCATGCGGGGGTCTCCGGTTCTGTGCGGGTCGAGCCGGGGTTCGGGTCAGGAGCGGTAGGCCAGGCGAGACCAGTCGGCGTCGACCCGTCGCAGGACCGAGCCGGGGTCGGCGCCGGTGATGAGGGACTGCGTGTAGTTCTGCAGCGGGATCGACTGCGGCACGAGCTGCGAGGCGCCGACGTAGAAGTCCGCCCGGTCGTAGTACTCCTGGAGCTCCACGAGCGTCGCGTTCGTGACCGGCGCGGCGTCCTCGGTGACGCCGAAGCCCAGGTTGTCGGCGTTGTACCGGTCGATGACCTCGGGCTGCATGAGGAACTGCAGGAACTCGCGCGCCGCCTCCTTGCGGGGCGACGCCTCGGGGATCCACAGCGCGAGGTCGACGTTGACGCGCACCTTGCGGTCGGCCGGGTCCTCGGTCATCGGCAGCGGGAACGCGCCGACGTCGAGGTCGGGGTTGGTCTTCGCGATCTCGGTGAGCGCCCAGGGGCCCTGCAGGTACATCGCGGCCTCGCCGCGGGCGAACGCGAGGTTGCCGTCGCCGTACCCGCGGCTCGCCGCGTCCGCGTTGGTCCAGCCCGCGAGCCGGACCATCCGCTCGACGGGCTCGCGCAGCTGCTTCTCGAACGACACGGGAGAGGAGGGCCCGACGTCGGCGCCCTGCGCCTCGAGCTCGGTGAAGAACTCGGTGGTGTCGACCATGCCGCCGACGGCGTAGTCGAAGTGGCCCTGCGCGACCGTCCACGGGTCCCGGTACGTGCTGTAGAGCGGCGTGACACCGGCCGCCGCGAGCGTCTCGCAGACCGCGGTGAACTCGGACCACGTCGTCGGCGGCGTCAGCCCGTGCTGCGCGAAGATCTCGCGGTTGTAGAGCACCGCCGCGGCCATCAGCGAGTACGGGAGGACGCTCGTGCGGCCGGGGTAGCTCGCCGTGACCTCGATGAGCGGCAGCAGGTCGTTCTTGACCCGCGCGGCCTCGGGCAGGTCGCCGAGGTCGCTCAGCACGCCGCGCTCGACGTACCGGGAGATCTCGAAGTTGTAGTTGAGCAGACCGATGTCCGGCGGCTGCTCGCGCACGAACGAGCCGGCCAGGTTCGACGTCGCGTCGTGGCGCACGCGCACGCGGGACTGGCTCTCGTGGAACTGCTCGATCAGCTCGTCGAAGTAGCCGATCACCTCGGGCTTGGACTGGAAGAAGGTGATCTCGGTGACGCCGGAGCCGGATCCGGCGCCGCGGGCGCAGCCGGTCAGCGCGAGGCCCGTGGCAGCGGCGCCGAGGGCGCGCAGGAAGGTGCGCCGGGACAGGTCCCGATGCGGGCCGCCGGAGGTCCCGGGCGGCGGTGGAGGCAGGGAAGGCACGTCGTCGTCTCCTCGTCGGTGCCCCGGCGGTGCCGGGTGCGAGCGCGGCCCTTGCTTGATCCAGAAACTAAATCTAAGTACTGGATATAACGAGCATGAGCCCACTGCGCCCGTAAGGTCAAGACGTGTCCGTGATCTCGGGGTCCCCGCAGCAGCTCCGCCGCGCCAACCTTGCGGCGGTGCTCGACTTCGCCTGGGACGCCGGTCCGTTCACCGCGACCGACGCGATCGACGCGACCGGCCTGACCCGCACCACCGTGCTCGGGCTCTGCGACGACCTCGTGGGCCTCGGCTGGCTGCGCGAGCTCAGCCCCGAGCGGCTCCCCGGCGACCGCGCCAAGGGCAGGCCCGCCCGCCGCTACGCGTTCGACCGCCGCGCCGGGCACGTCGTGGGGGTCGACGCCGGGCAGCACCGCGTGACGGCGTCCGTCGCCGACCTCGCCGGCACCGTCCTCGCGCGGTCGACGCGCGTCCTCGAGCCGACGGGCGAAGCCCCCCGGGCACGGCTCGACGGGGCGCGGCTCGACGGGGTGCGTGGCGCGGTCGACGACGCGCTCGACGAGGCCGGTGCCCACGCCGGGTCCGTGCTCGTGACGGTCGTCGGCGTCCCCGCGCCGACCGACGAGCTCGGCCGCCCGCCCGCCTCCCCGGACGGCTTCTGGGCGCGGATGAACCCCGGGATCGTCGGCGCCCTCGACCGCCCGGGCCACCGGGTCGTCGTCGACAACGACGCCAACCTCGCCGCGATCGCCGAGGGCGCCGTCGGTGCCGGCGTCGGTACCCGCTCGTTCGTCACGCTGCTGTCGGGCGAGCGCTTCGGAGCCGGGCTCATGGTCGACGGGGTGCTGCTGCGCGGACGGCACGGGGGCGCGGGCGAGCTGCACGTGCTCGACCTCGTCGACGGCGTCGGCTCCGCGTCCGGGCTCGCCGCGACCGTGCGGCAGTGGCTCACCGAGGAGCGCGGGCTCGCGCGTCTGCGCGGCCGGCTGCCCGCCGAGCCGGAGTTCGCCGACGTCGCCGCTGCGGCGCTCGCGGGCGACCGCGACGCCCAGCGTGTCGTCGACCGGCTCGGCGACCGGCTCGCGCGCGTCTGCGCGGTGCTCGGCGGGCTGCTCGACGTCGAGCGCGTGATCGTCGGCGGCGCGGTCGCCGCCAGCGCCGGGCCCGTGCTCGAGCGCACGACCGCGAGCCTCGCCGCGTACATGCACCTGCCCGTGCCCGAGGTCGTGGCGTCGACGCTCGGGGCCGACGGCGTGCACCTCGGAGCCGTGCGGAGCGCGCTCGCGCTCGTGCGTGCGGACCCGCTCGCCGTCACGCTCCCCGCGGGACGAGGTGACGGACCGAGCGAGCCGGAGCGGCCTGCGCCGGAGCGGCACGCACCGGAGCGGCTCGCCGGCCAGGTTACGGGTGCCGACGCGCCGGCGCGGTCGAGAGAGGGCTCTCCCGCGACCGCGCCCGGCTGAGCGTCAGCCCAGCAGCCCCGCCATCCAGGCCTCGACGTCCTCGGGACGCCGGGGGAGGGCCGCCGAGAGGTTCTCGTTCCCGTCGGCGGTGATCAGCACGTCGTCCTCGATGCGGACGCCGATGCCGCGGTACTCCTCGGGCACGAGCAGGTCGTCGGACTTGAAGTACAGCCCTGGCTCGATCGTGAGCACCATGCCCGGCTCGATGACCCCGTCGAGGTACAGCTCACGCCGCGCGAGCGCGCAGTCGTGCACGTCGAGGCCCAGGTGGTGGCTCGTCCCGTGCACCATCCAGCGACGGTGCTGCTGGCCCTCCGGGCTGAGCGCCTCCTCGACCGGCACCGGCAGCAGCCCCCACTCGCCGAGCCGCTCGGCGATGACCTCCATGGCCGCGGCGTGCACGTCGCGGAAGCGGTTGCCGGGCACCGCGACGGCGAAAGCGGCGTCGGCAGCGTCGAGCACCGCCTGGTACACGCGGCGCTGGACGTCCGTGAACGTCCCGTCGACCGGCAGCGTGCGCGTCACGTCGGCGGTGTAGAGCGAGTCGATCTCGACGCCCGCGTCGACGAGCACGAGCTCGCCCGCGCGGACCTGGCCGTCGTTGTCCGTCCAGTGCAGCGTCGTCGCGTGCTCGCCCGCGGCGGCGATGGTCTCGTAGCCGACCGCGTTGCCCTCCTCACGGGCGTGCGCGCCGAACGTGCTCTCGATGACGCGCTCGCCGCGCCGGTGCGCCGTGGCCCGGGGGAGCGCGCGGACCACCTCGGCGAAGCCCGCGATCGTCGCGTCGACGGCGTCGCGCATCTGGGCGACCTCGTGCTCGTCCTTGAGCAGGCGCAGCTCGGACAGCGCCTCCGCGAGCCGGGCGTCGGTCAGGCCGGCATCCTCGGCCGCGCGGATCTCCTCGACGACGGCCTCGACCGCCTCGTCGGCGTCCGGGACGACGAGCAGCTGCACGCCACCCTCGCCGACGTCCTTCGCGAGCGCGTCGCGCAGGTCGTCGAGGTGCGCGGTCTCGATCCCGGTGACCGTCGCCAGGTCGTCGAGGGTCGGGCGGGCGCCGACCCAGAACTCGCCGTAGCGCGAGTCGGAGAAGAACTCCTCGGTGTCCCGGCCGGCGAGCGGGCGCACGTAGAGGACCGCGCGGTGCGTCGCGGACGTGACCGCGGCTCCGTCTCCCGCGTCGCCCCCGCCCGCGTCGTGCGCGTCGCCCACCGGGTGCAGCACGAGCACCGCGTCGGGCTCCTGCTCCGCCCCGAGGCCCGTGAGGTGCGCGAAGGCGGAGTGCGGCCGGAACCGGTAGTCGGTGTCGTTCGAGCGGACCTTGAACGAGCCCGCGGGGACCACGACGCGCGCTCCCGGGAACTGCGCGCCGAGCCGCGCGCGGCGGACCGCTGTGTACGGCGCGGCCGGCGACGGCGTCGCGGTCGTCGCCGGGCGGGGACCCCAGCCGGAGGTGATGAACTCGGTGAAGGCGCGCGAGTCGGGGCGCTGCGAGCGGTTGGAGCCGCGCGCCTCGAGGGGCTGGTCGCCGGGCTGCGGGGTGGGCTGCGCGGTCGCGGACGTCTCGGGGGTCTGGCCGTCGGTCATGACGTCCATCCTCCCACCACGCGCCCACCGCGACCCTCGTGGGGCGGTGTCCGCGCCCGGCGGGCGGACACGGGCGCACGCCGGACGGGCGGCGGTCGGCGAGGAGGTGAACCCGTCGCCGCACCGCCCCCGCGGTCTCAGCACGTGGACGAGCGCCCCTAGGGTTGAGCCCGTGCGCATCGACCTCCACACCCACTCGACCGCCTCGGACGGCACCGAGCCGCCCGCCGAGGTCGTCGCGTCCGCCGCACGCGCGGGCCTCGACGTCGTCGCGCTCACGGACCACGACACGACCGCGGGCTGGGCCGAGGCCGAGCGGGCGGCGCACGAGCACGGCGTGGCGCTCGTCCGCGGGACCGAGGTCTCGGCGCGGGCCCGCGGCGTCAGCGTGCACCTGCTCGCCTACCTGCAGGACCCGGCGCACCCCGCGCTGGTCGCCGAGCTCGAGCGCACCCGCGTCGCGCGCGACGGGCGGGCCCGCGCGATGGTCGACCTCATCGCCGCGGACCACCCGCTGACCTGGGAAGACGTGCTCGAGCACACGAGCCCCGGCACGGTCGTCGGCCGCCCGCACATCGCCGACGCGCTCGTGCGCCTCGGGGTCGTCGCCAGCCGGGACGCCGCCTTCGCCGAGCTCCTGCGCAGCGACGGGCCGTACCACGTGCCGCACTACGCGCCGTCGGCGGCCGACGCGGTGCGCGCGGTGCGGGCCGCCGGGGGAGTGCCGGTGTTCGCCCACCCCGGCGCGGACGGCCGCGGCCGCATCGTGCCCGACGCGGTGTTCGACGAGCTCGCCGCCGCGGGCCTCGCGGGGCTCGAGGTGCACCACCGCGACCACGGGCCGGCGCAGCGCGAGCGCCTGACCGGGATCGCGGAGCGGCTGGGCCTGCTCGTGACCGGGTCGAGCGACTACCACGGAGCCGGCAAGGCCAACCGCCTCGGCGAGAACCTGACCCCGCCCGCCGTCCTGGCGGACATCGAGAAGGAAGGGGCCGTGCCGGTGGTGCGCCCGTGAACGACGTCGTCGACCTGCGCCTCCTCAGCGAGGTCTTCATCACCCTGTTCGTCATCATGGACCCGCCCGGGACGGTGCCGATCTTCCTGGGCCTGACCAGCACGATGACCCGGCAGCAGCGCAACCGCGCGGCGCGCCAGGCGATCCTCGTCGCGTTCGGCGTCATCGTGTCGTTCGCGGTGTTCGGCCAGCAGCTGCTCGCGTACATGCACATCTCCCTGCCGGCGCTCCAGGCGTCGGGCGGGCTCCTGCTGCTGCTCGTGGCCATGGAGCTGCTGACCGGGAAGATGGAGGAGCCCGAGCCGTCGGGGAACGGCAACGTCAACGTCGCGCTCGTGCCGCTCGGCACGCCGCTGCTCGCCGGGCCGGGTGCGATCGTCGCGACGATGGTCTTCGTGCAGGCGACCGACGGGTCGACGGCCGACTGGGTCGCGATCGGGCTCGGCGTGCTGGCGGTGCACCTCTGCCTCTACCTCGCGATGCGGTTCGCCAACGTGATCCACCGCGTGCTCGGGGACTCGGGCGTCATCCTCGTGACCCGCATCGCCGGGCTCCTGCTCGCCGCGATCGCGGTGCAGCTCGTGGCGGACGCCGTGCGGGCGTTCGTGCAGCAGGGCTGACCGGCCCGCCGTCCCGCGCTCGGGTCGCCCGCGCGGCCCCTGGTCCGGCGGTCCGGCGGTCCACGCTGCGGGGCGGCTCGACCTGCGCCGCCGACCGGCTCGGCGACCCCGCAGGCCCGCCGGCTCAGCCGCGCGGCGGCGCCGGTGCCCGCAGGCCGAGGGACCGGAGCTCGAGCGCCGCGAGCGCCCGCACCACGTCGGGGTCGCGCCGGCGCCACGCGTCGGCCGGGTCGTCGCTGACCCCGGCGAGCGCGCGGACGGGCTGGGTCGCGAGCGCGCGCAGCGCGAACAGGTCGAGGTCGGCGGCGGAGTCGAGGATGCGCGACGCGGCCCGGGACCGGCTGACGAACCGCACGCGGGCGCGCAGCCAGGCGCCCAGGACGAGCAGCACCGGGACGGCCACGACGACGATCCCGAGCAGCA
The DNA here is from genome assembly GCF_047229345.1 of Cellulomonas jepli. Taxonomy (NCBI): domain Bacteria; kingdom Bacillati; phylum Actinomycetota; class Actinomycetes; order Micrococcales; family Cellulomonadaceae; genus Cellulomonas; species Cellulomonas jepli. The sequence goes on from NZ_JBFTER010000018.1 coordinate 61,433, forward strand.
GCGCGAGCTGCGCCGCGCCGTCCTGGACCTCGACCCCCGCGCGGGCGATGGAGTCCGCGGCGCCGCCCGCCGCGTCGAACGGGGCTCGGGCGTCGTCACCGACGAGCGGCACCCGGGCGACGGTCTCGCCCGCCGAGCCGAGGCTGTCGGACAGCGAGGACCCCGCGTCCTCGAGCGTGCGCCCCGGTGCGGCGAGCCGGCTGACCGACTCGTGCACCCACAGCCCCGCGCGTACCCACGCGGCGACCCACACGACGACGAGCAGGTCACCGACGAGCTGGCGCGCGAGTCGCCACGGGGTCTGCGCGTAGAGGGCCACGCGGGACATCCTGGCGTGCGCGCCCCCGCGTCGCTCGCCGGCCGCGCAGCACGACGGGCCGCCCGCTCGGTGAGCGGACGGCCCGTCGACGTGCGGGTGGGTCAGCCCTGGGCGGGCGACTCCTGCGTGGGGGCCGACGTCGCCTCGCCCGGCGCGCCCGCGCTGCCACCGCG
>NZ_JBFTER010000019.1:0-60955 GCF_047229345.1 Cellulomonas jepli
GATCGGGCGTCCGCGACGATGGACCCCATGCGCGCCGTCGTGGTCGAGGAGTTCGGTCGGGTTCCCGTCGTCCGTGAGGTGCCCGAGCCGGTGTGCGCGCCGCACGGGGTCGTCCTGCGCGTCGAGGCCACGGGCGTGTGCCGCTCGGACTGGCACGGCTGGCAGGGGCACGACGACGGCATCACGCTCCCGCACGTCCCCGGGCACGAGCTCGCGGGCACGGTCGTGGAGGTCGGCGCCGACGTCCGGCGCTGGGCGGTCGGGGACCGGGTCACCGTGCCGTTCGTGTGCGCGTGCGGGGACTGCCCGGCGTGCGCCGCGGGCGAGCACCAGGTGTGCGAGCGGCAGACGCAGCCCGGCTTCACGCACGACGGCTCGTTCGCCGAGCGGGTCGCGCTCGACCACGCGGACGTCAACCTCGTCGCGCTCCCGCCCACCCTCTCGGCGGTGACCGCGGCGGGACTGGGCTGCCGGTTCGCGACGGCGTACCGCGCGCTCACGGTGCACGGGCGGCCGCGCGCCGGCGAGTGGGTCGCCGTGCACGGGTGCGGCGGCGTCGGGCTGTCCGCGGTCATGGTCGCGGCGTCGCTCGGCGCGCGGGTCGTCGCGGTGGACGTGTCGCCGGCGGCCCGGGCGGCGGCGCTCGACCTCGGCGCCGAGCTCGCGGTGGACGCGTCGGGCCTCGCGCCGGCCGACGTCGCCGCCGCCGTCCACGAGGCCACGGCTGGCGGCGCGCACGTCTCGCTCGACGCGCTGGGCAGCGCCGCGACCGCCGCCGCGTCGCTCCTGGGCCTGCGCCGCCGCGGTCGGCACGTGCAGGTCGGGCTCCTGCTCGGGGCGGACGCCGACCCGGCGCTGCCGATGGGCCGCGTCGTCGCGTGGGAGCTCGAGGTCTACGGCAGCCACGGCATGGCCGCGCACGAGTACCCGGCCATGCTCGCGCGCATCGCGGACGGGACGCTGCGGCCGGACCGGCTCGTCGGGCCGGTCGTGACGCTCGACGACGCCCCGGCGGCTCTCGCGGCGATGAGCGGCCCGGCGACCTCGGTGGGGATGACGGTCGTCGTGCCGTGACGACGCCGGACGGGGGTTAACCGGCGGGAAACCGGGGGAGCGAGGCTCCGCAACGGCCGCTCACTACGGTCGGCGTCGCCAGGGATCGTCCACGTCCCCACTCCCACCCCAGGAGCACCGATGGCCACCACGACGCACGGCTCCACGCAGCCCGCCACCGCCCCGGACGCGCCGCACGACGAGCACGCCCCGCACCCCGACCTGTACAACGCCGACCTCGCCCCGCTGCCGCAGGACCAGCGCCGGTGGGGAGCCTTCGAGTTCTTCAACGTGTGGACCAACGACGTGCAGAGCCTCGCCGGCTACACGCTCGCGGCGAGCCTGTTCATCACCGCCGGGATCAACGGCTGGTGGGTCTTCGCGGCGATCGTCATCGCGGGGCTCTTCGTGAACCTGCTCGTGAACCTCACGGGGAAGCCGAGCGTCGAGCTGGGGATCCCGTACGCGGTGATGGCGCGATCGTCGATGGGCGTGCGCGGCGCCCAGTTCCCGGCGCTCGTCCGCGGTGTCGTGGCGGTGTTCTGGTACGGCGCGCAGACGTACTTCGCGTCGACGGCCGTGGCTCTGGCGCTGAACACGGTGCTGGGGAGCCCGGGCGGCGCGACCGTGCTGGGGATGAACTCGGTCGACTGGGTCGCGTACTGCGTCGTCGCGGCGATCCAGGTGCTGCTGTTCGTGCGCGGCATCGCGTGGATCGAGCGGTTCCTCAACGTCGCCGGACCGGCCGTCTACGTCGTGATGCTCGGCCTGCTCGTGGCGGTGTGGGTCCAGGCCGGCGACCGGCTGGTGCCCGCGGTCGGCTCGATCTTCGACCAGTCGGACGTGCAGGGCTGGGCGGCGGTCGGGGCCTTCGTCGGCGTGATCGGCACGATGATCGCCTACTTCTCCGCGGTCGTGATCAACTTCGGCGACTTCGCTCGGTTCTCCCGCAGCGAGCGGGCGATGCGCCGCGGCAACTTCCTCGGGCTGCCCGTGAGCCTGGCGTTCTTCACGTTCCTCGCGCTGTTCACGACCGCCGGCGCCTACATCGTCTATCAGGACGGCGTGGGGGAGCCGCTGACCAACCCGGCCGAGGTCGTCGGGCTCGTCGGCAACCCGGTCCTCACCGTGGTCGCGGCGCTGACCTTCCTCGTCGCGACCCTCGGTATCAACCTCGTCGCCAACTTCATCCCGCCCGCGTACGACCTGTCGAACCTCGCGCCGCAGCGGATCAGCTTCCGCACGGGCGGCTACCTCACCGCCGCCTTCGGGTTCGTCGTCGGCGCGCTGTGGGTCGCCGTGGTCAGCGAGGTCGGGCTGCCGATCTTCGTCGACACGCTCGGAGCGGTGCTCGCCCCGCTGTACGGGGTCCTGGTGGCCGACTTCTACGTGGTCCAGCGTCGCCGGGTCGTGGTCGACGAGCTGTACAGCATGAGCCCGACGGGCCGGTACTTCTACGACCGCGGCTGGAACGTGCGCGCGCTCGCGGCCGTGGGAGTCGCGGCGGTGTTCTCCGTCGCAGCCGTCTGGGTCGACGCGCTCGCGGCGCTCTCGGGCTTCGCGTGGGTCATCGGCGCGCTGCTGGGTGCCGCGCTGTACGTGGCCGTCATGTGGCGCCGCACGACGCTCGCCCCCGCTGACGCCGCGGAGCCGGCGGCGGCGGAGGACGCGCACGCCGGGTGACGGTCGGGGGCACGGGCGGTCAGCGGGGTCTCGACCGTCCGTGCCCCCCGGTCACACCCTTGTGCGCATGGGTCGTCGCGCGATATATATCGACCATGCCGAAACGGATGTCCGAGCAGTCCTACCTCGTGCTCCTCGCGCTCGCCGAGGAGCCGCGGCACGGGTACGGCGTCGTCCAGGCCGTCCTCGCGCTCTCGGGCGGGGACGTGCGGCTCGGCGCCGGGACGCTCTACGGGATCCTCGACCGGCTCGTCGCGGCGGGTCAGGCGGAGGCGTCGGGGGAGGTCGTCGTCGACGGCCGCCTCCGGCGCTACTACCGGCTCACGGACGCGGGCCACGAGGCGCTGACCGCCGAGACCGCGCGCCTGCGCGACCTCGCCCGCCGCGCGCAGCGGGTCCTCACCGCAGCGCCGCGGCCCGCGCTGGGGCAGGCATGAGCGCCCGCCGGCCGGTGCCGGGTGCTGCTGGGCGCCACGACCGCGCGGTGCCCGCCGCCACGCCGGGTCCCGCGGTCGAGCCGCTGCCGTCGTTCGAGCGGTCCGTCCGGCGCTGGCTGCGCGCCTACCCCCGACGGTGGCGGCGGGCGCGGGCCGTCGAGGTCACCGCGGTGCTCGCCGACCTCGCGGGACCCACGGCGCACCGCCTCGACGCCCGCACGGCGCTCGGCCTCGTCGTCGCCGGGCTCGCGACCCGCTGGCGCGAGCACCCGCCGCCCCGCGCGTACCTCGCGTACCGGCTCGCGGGCCGTCACCCGGGGCCGCAGTGGGACGCGTGGCTCCGCGACGACGTCGACGGCCGGCTGTACCCGGCACGGCTCGCCCTGACCGAGGGACTCGTCGCCGCCCTCGCGTACCCGTCGGTCGAACGGCTCTACCTGTCCGCAGGCCCGCCGGGAACCGGGACGGGCGAGTCGGCGACGAGCACCCGTGACGTGTCGCGTCCCTCCCCGAGCGCGGCGGGCTCTGCCTCCACGGGGTCGGCGGCGTCGCCGTGGTCCCCCGACACCGAGCGCACGGGCCCCGCGGACGGGACCACGACGCCGAGAGCGGACGCATGAGCCGGCCCGACCCGTTCGCCCGCTCGGCGGCGCTGTGGCTGCGCGCCTACCCGCGGCGATGGCGGGCCGACCGCGCGGTCGAGGTCACCGAGGTCCTGCGCGACCTCGCGGCACCGGGGACGACGCGGCTCGACGCCCGCACAGCGCTCGGTCTGCTCCGCGCCGGGTGGGGGACGCGGTGGCGTGAGCGGCCGCCGGCCGGCGTCTACCTGCGCTACCGGCTGCTCGGACGCCGCCCGGCCGCAGCCTGGGACGGCTGGCTGCGCGACGACGTCGACGGTCCCCTCTACCCCCTGCGGTACGCCCTCGACATCACGACGTTCGTCGCGCTCGGGATGTCCGCGGCGATGGCCGCAGGTCTCACCACCTACTCGCGGGGGTTCTTCGCGGTCTACGTCCCGGTGCTCCTCGTGGGGCTCACGTTCGTCGGGGCGTCCCGCCGCCGTCGGACGCGGGACGAGCTGTTCCCGCCGCCCCCCGAGGGCCTCGACCCGTTCGGCCCGTACGCGCCGCTCCGGTTCGACGGTGCTCCGGACCGACGACGTTCCGGGCCCGGGCGTGCCCGCACCGACTCGCACGCCGGTGACGGCACCCGGCGCGCGACCCCACCTCCGCCCGGCGCCCTCCCCGAGCACGGCGACGCATGAGGCCTGACGCCCGGTTCGCGCGCTCCGCCGCGCTCTGGTTGCGTGCCTACCCGCGGCGCTGGCGCCAGGCCCGCGGGGCGGAGGTCGCCGCGGTGCTCGCGGACCTCGCCCCGCCGGGTGCCCGCCGCCTCGACGTCGGCACCGCGCTTGGCCTGCTCGTCGCCGGCTGGGCGACCCGCGCGCGCCAGCACCCGCCGCTGGGCGCCTGGCTGCGCTACCGGCTGCTGCGCGAGCGCCTGCCGCGCCGGTACCGGCCGTGGGTGCGCGACGACGTCGAGGGCCGGTGGTTCCCGCTGCGCTTCCTCTCGCTCCTCGCCCCGGCGTGGGGGCTGCCCCTGTACGTGGCGTTCGTGGAGCCGGACGACGGCTGGCGGGTGGTGAAGGTCGGCGGTCTCGTGATGTTCCACGTCGTGGTCCTCGCCGTGGTCTGGCGGCCCGCGCGGCGCACCGGCCGGCAGCTCTACCTCGAGCGGCGCCCCCGTCGCGCCGAGGGGTGAACGCGGCGACGGCCGCGCGCGCAGCACTCGGTAGGCTGGGCCCGCCCCCACCGCCGCGAAAAACCTGGAGCCACCCGTGGGACGAGTCGTCGTCGATGTGATGCCGAAGCCCGAGATCCTGGACCCGCAGGGCAAGGCCGTCGCCGGTGCGCTGCCGCGGCTCGGCTTCGCGCAGTTCACCAGCGTGCGCCAGGGCAAGCGCTTCGAGCTCGAGTTCGAGGGGCCGGTCACCGACGAGGTGCTGGCCGCTGCGCGCGAGGCCGGTGAGCACGTGCTGTCCAACCCCGTGATCGAGGACGTCGTCGCGGTCTACGCGGAGGACGCCGCGCAGGTGACCGCGTGACCCGCGTCGGTGTCGTGACCTTCCCCGGCACGCTCGACGACCGGGACGCCGCACGCGCGGTGCGCCTGGCGGGCGGCGAGCCGGTGGCGCTGTGGCACGCGGACGAGAACCTGCACGAGGTCGACGCCGTCGTCCTGCCGGGCGGCTTCTCGTACGGCGACTACCTGCGTGCGGGGGCGATCAGCCGCTTCGCGCCGGTCATGGGGTCGGTCGTCGACGCCGCGAACGGCGGGATGCCCGTGCTCGGCATCTGCAACGGCTTCCAGGTCCTCACCGAGGCGCACCTGCTGCCCGGCTCGATGATCAAGAACGACCACCTGCACTTCCTGTGCCGCGAGCAGGTCCTCAGCGTCGAGAACGCCGAGACGTCCTGGACGCGCGACTACGCGGCGGGCGAGCGCATCACGATCCCGCTGAAGAACCAGGACGGCCAGTACGTCGCCGACGAGCGCACGCTCGACGAGCTCGAGGGCGAGGGCCGCGTCGTCTTCCGCTACGAGGACGTCAACCCGAACGGCTCGCGTCGCGGCATCGCCGGGATCTCGAACGCGAAGGGCAACGTCGTCGGGCTCATGCCGCACCCCGAGCACGCGGTCGAGGCCGGCTTCGGCCCCGACGGCGCGAACGGCCCGCGCAGCGGCACCGACGGGCTGCGCTTCTTCACGTCCGTGCTCCACGCGCTGGTCGGATGACGCTCGCGGGCACCCGCGCGGAGCGAACGACGTCCCTGGTCGACTGGGACGACGCGGACGCGACCCGGCTGCGCGCCGCGCAGGTGTCGGAGCTCGCGCAGCGCTACGGCTCGGAGGACGACCCCTCGGTCATGACCGCCGAGGGCGTCGTGGCGATGCTCCTCGTGCGGGACGGCGGCGAGCCGGTCGCGTGCGGCGCGCTGCGGGACGTCTCCGCCACGCAGGGCCCGGGCACCGTCGAGATCAAGCGCCTGTACGTCGCGCCGGCCCGGCGTGGGCGCGGGCTGTCCCGCCTCGTCATGGCCGAGCTCGAGGCCCGCGCGCGGGAGCTCGGGTACGGCCGCCTGATCCTCGAGACCGGCGTGATGCAGCCCGAGGCGATCGGCCTGTACCTCGCGCTCGGCTACGACCCGATCGAGGCCTACGGCGAGTACAAGGACCATCCGGGGTCGCGGTGCTTCGGCAAGGCCCTGGTGCCCGACGACGGCGGCGCGGAGACCGATGTTCCGCGCGACGAGCCGTCCGCGAGGTCCGCCCGCGCGCGTCCCGAGGTCACGCTCCGGTTCGTCGACTGGGACGACGCCGACGCCGTCGCGCTGCGTCTCGCGATGTACGAGCGGACCAACGCGCGCCTCTACCCGGCGCTGCGCGAGCACGTCGAAGGGCGTGGGGGCTTCGCGGTGGACGACGCCGCGCAGGGTGAGGGTGCGCTGACCACGGTGCTCGCCGAGATCGACGGCGTGCCCGTCGGCTGCGCGACGCTCCGGGCCGCCCGCGACGGGTACCCCGAGGGGTCCGGCGAGCTCAAGAAGGTGTTCGTCGACGAGTCGGCCCGCGGCGCCGGCGTCGCGCGCACGATGCTGCAGGCGATCGAGGACGCCGCCCGGGCCCACCGGCTGAGCCAGGTCGTGCTCATGACCGGCTACCGGCAGCCCGAGGCGATCCGCCTGTACGTGTCGAGCGGGTACCGCCCGATCCTCCCGCTCACCCCGCGCGACCGCGTCAACCCGCACGGCCTCTGGTTCGCCAAGCACCTCGGTTGACGGCCCGTTCCGCCGATCGGTTGACGGGCGGGCGACCGAAGGTGGATGCGGCCTCGACCGCCCGGCTCCTAGCGTCGAGGTCATGACCGCGGACCGCTCGGACCACGCACCCACGACGCCGTACCCCGGACGCAGCACAGGCGCCTCCACGGACGCGGCGCCCGGGACCGCGACCGCTGCGGCGCCCGCTACTGCAACGCCGCCCGCCAGCACGCCGGCGGCGACCGTCCGCTCGCTCGCCCCCGACCTCGCGCGCGGCATGCTCCTGCTGTTCATCGCCTCGGCGAACGTGTGGGGCTACCTGTGGAACACCTCGGGCGAGGCGTCGCGGTACGGGCTGCGCCCGGTCGGCGGCTCGTCGCTCGACGTCGCGGTCGACGGCGTCGTGGCCTTCTTCGTCGACGACCGGTCGCGGCCCATGTTCGCGATCCTCTACGGCTTCGGGCTCGCGACGATGGCGGCCCGGCTCGCGGCCCGCGGCGCCGACCCGCGCCAGGTCCGGCGGGTCATCGCGCGGCGCAGCGGCTGGCTCGTCGTCTTCGGCGTCGTGCACGCCGCGCTGCTGTTCGCGGGCGACATCCTCGCGCCCTACGGCGTGACCGGGCTCATCGCGCTCGCGTTCCTGCAGCGCTCGCGCACGGTGCTGCTGTGGTGGTTCTGGGGTGCGTCGATCCTCGCGACCGCGGGCGGCGCCCTCGTCCTGACGTTCCTGCACGAGTTCTGGGGCACGGGCGAGATCCCGCCGTCGGACTACCTCGTCTCGGTGGTCGAGCGCCTGTTCGGCTCGCTCGCGATCACCACGATCGCGGCGCTGCTGCTGTTCTTCGTCCCGCAGGTGGTCCTGGGGATCCTGCTCGCGCGCAGCGGCTGGCTCGCGCGGCCGTGGGAGCACCGGCAGGCGCTCGGGCGCGTCGTCGTGGTCGCGCTGGTGGTCAACCTCGTCGGGAACCTGCCGTTCGCGCTCGCGGTCGCACAGGTGTGGACGCCTGCCGACGGCGCGGTCGGGCTGACGGTCGAGCTCGCGCACTACCTGTCCGGGGTCGTGATGGGGCTCGGGTACGTGTGCCTGTTCGCGTGGGTCGCGGCGGTGCTGGGCGACCGTCCGCGGCACGGGGTGGTCTCCGCGGTCGCGGCGACGGGGGAGCGGTCGCTCACCAGCTACCTGCTGCAGTCGGTCATGTTCGCGCCGCTGCTCAGCGCGTGGGGGCTCGGGCTGGGCGGGCGGATCGGGACGGCGCAGGCCGCGGTGCTCGCGATCGTGGTGTGGCTCGTGACGGTGCTGGTCGCGGTGGCGATGCACCGGGCCGGCCGCCGCGGTCCGTTCGAGGTGCTGCTGCGGCGCCTCACCTACGGGCGCGGGGGGTCCCCGGCGGCGGTCGTCGTGGCGCAGCACCCGCACGCAGCGGAGCCGCCCGTCGCCGGTCGGCAACCGCCCACGGCCGGTCACGACGCGCCCCCCCGTGGGTCAGCCGGTGCCCCGCCCCTGAGCGGCGCATGGGGGTGAACCCCCAGGTCAGCCGGGGTGCTACCCGGATGTGCGGGGGAGGGTCGGGCTCCTAGCGTCGTGAGTCATGAGCCACGACGAGCCCACGGCCGTGCTGACCACCCGACCCGCTCCCCCGGGGGCCACCGCGGACGCGCGGCCGGCGGCTCCCCGGTCGCTCGCGCCCGACCTCGCGCGCGGCATGCTCCTGCTGTTCATCGCCTCGGCGAACGTCTGGGGCTACCTGTGGGCGGCCGACGGCGCGTTCAACCCCGTGAGCTACCGGCCCGTCGGCGGCTCGACGCTGGACCACGTCGTCGACGGGCTCGTGACGTTCTTCGTCGACAACCGGTCGCGGCCGATGTTCGCGATCCTGTACGGCTTCGGGATCGCGACGATGGCGACGCGGCTCGCCGCGCGGGGTGCGGACCGGCGCGGTGTGCGACGCGTCCTCGCCCGGCGCAGCGGCTGGCTCGTCGCGTTCGGCTTCCTGCACGCGGTCCTGCTGTTCGGCGGCGACATCCTCGCCGCCTACGGCATCACCGGGCTCATCACGCTCGCGCTGCTGCACCGCTCGCAGAAGGTGCTCGTGCGCTGGTTCTGGGGGTCGTCCGTGCTGGCCACGGCCGTCGGGGTCGTGCTGCTGCTCGTCGTCGTGCAGAGCGAGGGCGAGATGACCGCGACGCCCACGTCCGACTACCTCGCGTCGGCGCTGCAGCGTGCGGCGCTCTCCGTCTTCTCGATGTCGGCGTCCGCGCTGGCCCTGTTCTTCGTCCCGCAGGTCATCCTCGGGATCCTGCTCGCGCGCGCCGGCTGGCTCACGCGCCCGTGGGACCACCGGCAGGCGCTCGGCCGGGTGTTCCTCGGCGCGGCCGCCGTCAACCTCGTGCTCAACCTCCCGTACGCGCTCGCCACGGCCCGCGTCTGGACGCCGGACCGGACCACGGCCACCGTGCTCGAGGTCGTGCACTACCTCTCGGGGGTCGTGATGGGGCTGGGGTACGTGTGCCTGTTCGCGTGGGTCGCCGCCGTGCTGCGGGACCGTCCGCGTCGCGGTGTCGTCTCGGCGGTGGCGGCGGTGGGGGAGCGGTCGCTCACGTCCTACCTGCTGCAGTCGGTGATGTTCGCGCCCCTGCTGAGCGCGTGGGGCCTGGGACTGGGTGGGCGGATCGGGACGGCGCAGGCGGCGGTGCTCGCGGTCGCGGTGTGGCTGGTGACGGTGGTGATCGCGGTGGCGATGCACCGGGCCGGGCGGCGCGGTCCGTTCGAGGTGCTGCTGCGGCGCCTCACCTACGGGCGCGGAGGGTCCGCCGTCACGGTGCCGGTGCGCGCCCCGGCGGACCTGCCGCCCGGCGGGCCGGCGGCCCCACCGGTCACGGCCGGCGTGGGTGACTCGGGGACCTCGCCGGCTCCGGCGACCCGCCCGGCGGGGCACGACGGACCCGCCACCCCGCGCGGGTGACATCTCCGACCGGATGCCGGGACGGGGTAGGCAGCCCCGTCCCGGCGCCGTACGATCGCGGGGTGTTCCTGATGCAGACGTGTTGTCGCTGAGCTGACGACCCCGCGCGCCCGCGGCCACCGGCCCCCGCTGCGCACCTGCTGCACCGCACCCCAGGACACCTTCCATGTCTCAGCTCGTCCTCGACCGTCTCCTCACGGACATGTCGACCCCCGCCTTCGACGGCGCCGGCACCCTCGACGGTGCCGCGCCGGACCACCACCCCGCGCCGGACCATCGCCTCGCGCCGCGCCACCGCTCCGCACCGGACGGTGCCACCGCACCTGACAGCGCCACCGCGCCCGCCGGCTCGATCGCGCCCGCCGGTGCCCGCCACGTGACGGTCGCCGTCGCCGCCCCCGCGGCCACCCGCCCCCACGCCGGCGACCCGGTCGCCTTCCGCCCCACGTCCGGCGTGGCCCTCGCGCTCGCCGCCGCACGTGCCGACGCCGTGCACCTGTCCTTCTCGGCCCAGGTCCCGACCGTCGCCGCGATGGCCGAGCTCGTCGGCCGGCTCGAGGACGAGATCGCCGCGGTCGGCCGCGAGCGCGCGGGCGTCCGCATCGTGCTCGACCTCGACGTGCTGCCGACCGCGGACGCGGACGTCGCGCGCCGCAAGCGCTCCTACCTCGAGCACCTCGACGCGCTCGCGGGGCTCACGTGGGCGCCGTCGGCCACGCGCCTCGTCGCACCGCCCGAGGCGGTCGTGGGGACGGCCGTGGACCTCGCCCGGCGGGTCGGCGCGGACGGCGTCGTCCTCGTGCCGCTCGCCGACGGCCCGGGCGCGGACCACCTCCGCGCGCTGGCACCCGTCGCCTGACTGCCGCCCGACGGCCAGGGGCGCCTGACGGCCGCCCGGGGGCCCGGGTCGCCTGACAACCGCGCCGGTCGCCTGACTGCCGCCGGACGGCCTGGGTCGTCTGACGGCCGCGGGGTCGCGTGACGGCCGCCCGACGACCCGGTCGCGTGACGGCCGCGCGGGGCGCCTGACGGCCGCCCGACGGCCCGGGTCGCGTGACGGCCGCCCGACCACGGCCAGCCCGCACCCCTGGTGGCGTCGCGCTCGGACACCACGCCCCCCGCTGGCGCGCCGGACCCGGTGCAAGTCGGCCGGGGTCAGCCCGCGAGCGGGTCGAGCGCCTGCGCGAGGTCGTCGATCAGGTCCTCGACGTCCTCGAGGCCGACCGACAGGCGCACGGTCGCCTCGCCGATCCCGACCCGCGCGCGGCCCTCGGCGCCGAGCTTGCGGTGCGTCGTGGTCGCCGGGTGCGTGGCGATCGACTTGGCGTCGCCGAGGTTGTTCGAGATGTCGACGATCCGCAGCGCGTCGAGCACGCCGAACGTCACCTTCTTGGTGTCGTCGACCGACGCGCCCTCGGGGACCGCGAGGTCGAGCGTCACCACCGTCCCGCCGCCGCTCTGCTGGCGCAGCGCGAGCTCGTGCTGCGGGTGCGAGGGCAGGTACGGGTAGCGCACGGCCGCCACGCCGGGGTGCAGCTCGAGCCACGTCGCGACGCGCAGCGCGGACGCCGTCTGGTGGCGCACGCGCAGCGACAGCGTCTCGAGGCCCTTGAGCAGGACCCACGCGTTGAACGGGCTGAGCGAGGGGCCGGTGTTGCGGATCAGCGTCTGCACCGGGCCGTGCACGTACTCCTCGGACCCGAGGATGGCCCCGCCGAGCACCCGGCCCTGGCCGTCGATGTGCTTGGTCGCGGAGTAGACGAGCACGTCGGCGCCGTGCTCGAGCGGCCGGGACAGGACGGGGGTCGCGAACACGTTGTCGACGACCACGACGGCGCCGGCGTCGTGCGCGAGGCGGCTGACGGCCGCGATGTCGACGAGGTCCTGCATCGGGTTGGACGGCGTCTCGAAGAACACGACGTCGGCCGGGGTCGCGAGCGCCTCCTCCCACTGCGCGAGCACGTGCCCGTCGACGTACTCGGTGGTCACGCCCCACTTCGCGAGGATGTCGTCGAGGATCACGACGGTCGACCCGAACAGCGCGCGGGAGGCGACGACGCGCGAGCCGGAGCGCACGAGCGCGGCGAGGGCCGTGAAGACCGCGGACATGCCGGTCGCGGTGGCGTACGCGGCCTCGGCGCCGTCGAGCAGGCGCAGGCGCTCCTCGAACGTCGAGACCGTCGGGTTGGAGTAGCGCGAGTAGAGGAACCGGTCGACGTCGCCGGCGAACGCCGACTCGGCCTCGCCGGCCGACCCGTACACGTACCCCTGGGTCAGGAACAGCGCCTCGGACGTCTCGCCGAACTCGGTGCGCACGAGCCCGCCGCGCACCGCGAGCGTGTCGGGGCGCAGCGTGCTGCGGTCGACGGAGCGGTCGTCCCAGTCGAACGGTCCGGGCGTGCGGCGGGCGCTCACCGCTGCCGCCAGGGCAGGCCGGCGGCGCGCCAGCCGGTCGCCCCGCGCTGCCCGTCCGGGCCGACGCCGCCCTCGAAGCCGTCGAGCACGTTGTACGCGGGGCCGAGCCCGGCGGCGGTGGCGAGCTTCGCGGCGCCGACCGAGCGGACGCCCGAGCGGCACAGGAACACCACGGGCCGTTCGTCGCCGGGTGCGAGGCCGCTCGCGTCCAGCTCGTCGACGAACGCCGGGTTGGGCCGGCCGGTGCCGTCGACCCACTCGACGAACGCCGCGGGGCGACCGGTGGTGGACGTGTCGGGGACGCCGATCGTCGCCCACTCGCCGTCGGTGCGGACGTCGACGAGCAGCGCGCGCTCGTCGTGCTCCAGCAGCTCCCACGCCTGCTGCGGGGTCAGGTCACCCGCGTAGCCGCCGGCGCTCACGCGGGGAGGACCTGGGCGCGCGGCACGGGGACCGGGCCGGACGTGGGGACGGGGTCGGGCAGGACGACCGCCTGCGCGACGATCACCCGGGTCCCGTCGAACGTCGCCGCGGGGCCGCCGTGCAGCACGTAGCCCTCGTCGAGCGCGGCGCTGATGCGCTCGCAGAACGTGCGGTCGTCGGGCCCGGTCAGGAGCCGGTAGCGCAGGCGCTCGGGCTCGGGGGTGCCGGCGTCCGGGGCGGGGTCGGGCGTGCCGGTGCCGCCGGTCCCGGTCGTCGGGTCGGGTGCGTCGCTCATGTCGCCTCCATCGGTCCTGGCGGTAGCACCCTGCTCCAGGCACGTCGTGCCTGCGGGTTGCTGCGGCGTCGTCGAGCCAGATCTCTCGGCCGCTCTGGATGGTGACGGCGATCGTAGGCTCACGTCCGGCCGCCGTCCAAGCCTCGACCCCACGCGGTCCGGCATGCGAGACGCCGTGCCCACCCGTTGACACCGACGGGCTCTCCCGGGGATTCTCGACGCAGGTCATGAGTGCCAGCACGAAGCCCCGGCTTGCTGGCCGGCAACCCTCCTCCGCGGTGGGGTGCCCCGGGTGACGACCTGGCCGTGCCGCCGATCGGCGGACGGCAAGCGCGGGGTCCTCACCACGGGTCCCCACCGACCTGTCGAGGAGCACCATGTCCGTGATCACCGAGGCCACCGCCTGTGCGACGACGCCGCTCGACGGGCTCCTGCCCGTCGTCGGGGGTGGGACCCAGGTGCCCCTGCTCGACGGCACGAGCCGCACCTACGCCAACCTCGACTACGCGGCGAGCGCCCCCGCGCTCGAGGCCGTCGCGGCGCGCGTCACCGAGGTCCTGCCGCTCTACGCGTCCGTGCACCGCGGCGCCGGCTACCTCTCGCAGGTGTCGACCGCGCTGTACGAGGCGTCCCGGCAGACGATCGCCCGGTTCGTCGGGGCCCGCGCGGACGACGTCGCGATCATCACCCGGAACACGACCGACGCCCTCAACCTGCTCGCGGGCGTCGTCCCGCCGGGCGCCGACGGGACCCCGGGCCGGGTGCTCGTGCTGGACGTCGAGCACCACGCGAACCTGCTGCCGTGGGGCCAGGGCCCGGACCGCGCGTCGACCGTCGTGCCGATCGCCGGGACGGTCGCCGAGACGCTCGACGTGCTGGCCCGCGAGCTCGCCGCGCAGCCGCACGCGCTCGTCGCGCTCACCGGCGCGTCGAACGTCACGGGCGAGGCGCTGCCGCTCGACGAGGTGGTGCGCCTGGCCCACGCCGCCGGTGCGCGGGTCGTGGTCGACGGCGCGCAGCTCGTCCCGCACCGCGGGTTCGACCTCGCCGCGACCGGGGCCGACTACGTCGCGTTCTCGGGGCACAAGACGTACGCGCCGTTCGGTGCGGGTGCGCTCGTGGGCCGGCGCGACTGGCTCGACGCGGGCGAGCCGTACCTCGCGGGCGGCGGCGCGGTGCGGGACGTGCGCGCGGACCGCACGATCTGGCAGCCCGCGCCCGCGCGGCACGAGGCCGGGTCGCCGAACGTGGTCGGCGCGATCGCGCTGGCCGAGGCGTGCGAGGTGCTCGCGGGGCTCCCCGCCGGTGCGCTCGAGGAGCACGAGGCCGCGCTGCGCGCCCGGCTCGTCGACGGCCTCGCTGCGCTCGACGGGGTGCGGGTCGTGCGCATCTGGCCCGACTCCGGCGAGCCCGTCGGGGTCGTGACGTTCACGGTCGGCGAGCACGACCCGGGCCTCGTCGCCGCCTACCTCGCCGCCGAGCACGGGATCGGCGTGCGCGACGGGCGGTTCTGCGCCCACCCCCTGCTCCAGCGCCTCGGTGCGGCGGACGGCGCCATCCGCGCGTCGGTCGGCGTGGGCACGCCGTCCGAGGCCGTCGACCGGCTCGTCGCCGGGGTCGCGGCGTACCTCGCCGAGGGCCCGGGCACGCGGTACGCGGTGCAGGACGGCTGCTGGGTCGTCGCGCAGGACACCCGCCCGCTCATCCCGCTGCACGGCCTCGACGGCCTCGCGGCGACGGCCGCGGCGTGCGGTCCGGCGCTCGACTGACCGGACGAGCCCCGTCGGTCGCCCGGCACGACCGGCCCGCCCGACCAGCCTGGCCCGCCCAGCCCGCCTGACGCGGCTCGTCGGGCGCGGCAGCCGAGGACCCCGACCAGCCCCCGACGACGTCCGACCGACCGACCGACCGACCGACCCCGCGGGACCGGTCGAGGACCGGCCGGAGCTCACGCGCGCGTCTGCTCCAGGTCGGGCTCGCTGTCCCGGTCACGCAGCAGCCTGCCGAAGGCGGCGGCCGTCTGCGGCGGCGCGAAGTGGAACCCCTGCGCCCGGTCGCAGCCCAGCCGGCGCAGGATCGCGTGCTGGTCCGGTGACTCGACGCCCTCCGCGACCACGCCGAGGCCGAGCGCCCGGGCCATGCCGAGCACGGCCTCGACGAGGTGCAGGTCGCGGGCGTCCCGGGCGAGGCGGGCGACGAAGGAGCGGTCGATCTTGAGCTCGGACATCGGCAGGTCCTGCAGGTACGACAGAGACGAGTAGCCCGTCCCGAAGTCGTCGATCGAGAGCAGCACGCCGGTCGCCCGCAGCCGGTCGAGGCTCTCGCGCCCGTGCGTCGCCCAGCGGACGAGCGTCGACTCGGTGACCTCGAGGCACAGCCGCTCGGCGGGCAGCCCCGTCCTGCGCAGCACGTCCGCGACCAGCGGCACGAAGGCGCCGTCCTGGAGCTGCGCACCCGAGACGTTGACCGAGATCCGCAGCGGGTGGCCGTCGACGCACCACCGGGCGGCCTGCTCGCACGCGGTGCGCAGCACGACCTCGCCGACCGCCGAGATGAGGCCCGTCTCCTCGGCCACCGGGACGAACTCGAGCGGCGCGACGAGCCCGCGCGTCGGGTGCCTCCACCGCACGAGCGCCTCCGCGCCGGTGATCCGGCCCGACGCGACCTCGACGAGCGGCTGGTAGTACACGACGAGCTCGTCGTCGGCGAGCGCGCGGCGCAGCGCCTGCTCGGTCTCGAGGTAGCGCGTCGCGCGCCGCTGCATCGACGCGTCGAACACCGCCCAGTCGATGCCGAGCTCGCGGGCGCGGCCCATCGCCGTGTCGGCCTCGCGCAGCAGCCGCTCGGGCGCGGAGTCGTGGTCCTGCGGCGCGATCCCGATCGCCGCGGTCAGCACGATCCCCGCGCTCCCGATCCCGACCGGCTCGGCGAGCGCCGCGAGCAGCCGCTGCGCGAGCACCACCGCACCGTCCACGGTCAGGTCGCGGCCCAGCACCATGAAGTCGTGCCCGCCCTCGCGCACGAGCAGGTCGCCGGGCCGCAGCGCGGAGCTCAGGCGCGCCGAGGCCTCGACGAGGACCCGGTCGGCGCCGTCGTGCCCGAGGCTGTCGCTGATCGTCTGGAAGCGGTTGATCCCGACGCACAGCACCGAGACCCGGCCGCCGCCGCTCGCGCCGTCGAGCGCGCGGGTGAGCCGCTCGCGCAGCAGGTCCTTGTTCGGCAGCCCGGTCAGGCGGTCGTGCGTCGCCAGGTGGGCGAGGCGCGCCTCGTGGCCGGCCCGGATGTCGAGCAGCGTGGTGAACTCCCGCGCGAGCTGCCGGAGCTCCGCGGGGCCGGCCACCACGACCTGGGCGCCCGCCGCCGAGCCGGTGGTGCGTGCGTCCGTGACCGCGGCGGTGAGCGCACGCAGCGGGCGCGCGACCCGGCGCTGGGCGAGCCACCCGAGCACGACGATGGCGAGCAGGGCGAGCGAGCCGAGGACGACGAAGGTCGAGAGGGTCTGCCGTGCCTCGGCGACGACCGACGTCGTCTCGACGCCCCGGTACACGCGCCAGCCCGCGGGCTCGATGTCCGTCGACGCGAACAGCCGCGCGACACCGTCCGGCCGACTGGTCTCGCCCGAGTCGCGCGACGGGTCCACGACCGCACCGACGAGCTCCCCCGGCTCGCGCCCGGACGCCGAGACGACCCGCCCGGTGCCGCGCTCGACGATCCCCACCGACGCGTCCGGCCCGAGCCCCAGGATCGAGCCGAGGTCCGCGGCGGCGCTCTCCACGTCGAGGACCAGGACCGCTGCGGCCCGGCCCCCCGCGTCGTCGGACGGGAACGACCGGGCGACGACGATCGCGGGCCGACCGGTCGCCGGGTCCTCGGTCCCCCACAGGACCTGCGTCGACGAGGTCCGGAGGGTGCGCGTGAGCCACTCGCTGCCGGCGTGCAGACCGGGCTGCGCGGCCACCTGCTCGGGCCGCGACGTGCACGCGACGTCCCCTGCGCCGGTCACGAGCGAGACGCGCACCTCGGCGAGGATCGCCGCCCCGGCGGGCGGCAGCACGCAGCCGGTGCCGTCGTCGAGCAGCGTGGCCAGGCCCGGGGCCGCGACGAGCGACTCGACCTGGGCGCGCGCGGAGACGACCGACTGGGTGACCGTCCACGCGGCGAGCTCGGCGTCGGCGCGCAGGGCGTCGGTCGCGTCCTCCCGGGCCCGCTGGGCGTTGGTCTGGTACGCGAACCCCAGGCCCAGCGCGGTCGCGAGCAGCAGCAGCGCGAGCGCGACGGCCACGTAGGTGCTGACCGGCCAGGCACCCGACGCGGGCGTGCCGGTCTGGGCGTCCACGTCGGGCCGCTGTCCGCGACCGGGCGAGGGCGCGCTCGTGCCGTCCATGCGCCTACCCCCCTCGATCGGCGCGACCGCTGACCGTCGGCCCGGCACGTGACGCCGGCCGGGTGAGCAGGTCGTGCTGCCCGAGCGGGACGAGTGCCAGGTCCTGGTCCACTGTAGGCAGACTCAGCACGAGCGCGTGGGCTGACCACGGCGACGGGACAGGAGGACGACGGTGGCAGGTCCGGCGGCATGTGGCTCACCGGTGCTCGCGCGACGCCTCGGGACGCGCGACGCCGTGGTGCTCGGGCTCGGCTCGATGCTCGGCGCCGGCGTCTTCACGGCGGTCGCGCCCGCGGCCCGTGCGGCGGGCAGCGCGCTCCTCGTCGGGCTCGTGGTCGCCGCCGTCGTGGCCTTCGCCAACGCCACCTCGTCCGCCCAGCTCGCCGCCGTGCACCCCGTCTCGGGCGGCACCTACGTCTACGGGCGGGAACGCCTCGGCCCCTGGTGGGGCTACCTCGCGGGCTGGTCGTTCGTCGTGGGGAAGACCGCGTCGTGCGCCGCGATGGCGCTCGCCGTGGCGTCCTACGCGGTCCCCGTGACGTGGCAGCGCCCGCTCGCGGTCGTCGTCGTCGCGGGCGTCACGGCGGTGGGCTGCCGGGGGGTGACCCGGACCGCCGCCCTGACCCGCGTCCTCGTCGTGCTCGTGCTCGCGGTGCTGGCGGCGCTCGTGGTCACGAGCCTCGCGGGCACGGGCGTCCGGGTCGACGCGCCCTCCCTCGGCGACGGGCTCGCGTCGGCCGGGGTGCACGGCGTGCTGCAGTCGGCCGGGCTGCTCTTCTTCGCGTTCGCCGGGTACGCGCGGATCGCGACGATGGGGGAGGAGGTCCGCGACCCGGCGCGCACCATCCCGCGCGCCATCGTGCTCGCGCTGACGCTGGCCGTCGTCGTCTACGCGGTCGTCGCGGTGACGGTGCTCGCGGTGCTCGGGCCCGACGGGGTCGCCGCGAGCAGCACCCCGCTGGCGGCGGCTGCCGAGGCGGGGGCGCCGGGGGCACCGTGGGTCGCGCCGCTCGTCCGGGCCGGCGCGGTCGCCGCGTCGCTCGGCGCGCTGCTCGCGCTCGTCGCCGGCATCTCGCGGACGGCCCTGGCGATGGCCCGCGACAGCGAGCTCCCGCACTGGCTCGCGGCCGTGCACCCTCGCTCGCACGTCCCGCACCACGCCGAGGTCGCCGTCGGCTGCGCGGTCGCGGTGCTCGTGGTCGTCACGGACCTCCGCGGGGCGATCGCGTTCTCGTCGTTCGGCGTGCTGCTCTACTACGCGGTCGCGAACGCGTCCGCGCTGACCCAGCCGGCTGCCGAGCGGCTCTACCCGCGCGCGCTCGCGGTCGTCGGCCTGGTCGGGTGCGTCGCGCTCGTCGTGACCCTGCCCGTCGGCGCGGTGCTCACGGGGGCCGTCGTGCTCGGGCTCGGGGTGGTGCACCGGGTCCTGCGCCGACGCGTGCTCCGGGCCGGTCGCGGTGCCCCGGCGGGCGGTCCCGGGTCCTGAGCCGGGCGGTCGGGTGGCCTGAGCCGTCGGGCGGTCACGGCCGGGCGGTCGGGTGGCGTGAGCCGTCGGGCGGTCACGAGCCAGGACCGGTGGGTGCTCGCGGTCCTCGGCCGTCGGGCGGCGGCGTGCGAGGCGAAACGGGTCGCCCGCCGCCGGTCTTGTGTGCTTGGTTGTGCAGCGTGCTGCACGACCTCACGCTCGACGGCTTCGGCGTCCGCCTCGTCCCTCTCGCGCCCGAGCACGCCGAGGGGCTCGCGGCGTTCGTCGACGACCGCATCTGGGCCGGGATGACGACGCCCGTCCCGCGCGGGGTCGACGCGATGCGCACGCACGTCGAGGCCGCCGTCGCGACGCCGGGACGCGTCGCCCTCGCGGCGCTCGACGCCGGGACGGGCGAGGTCCGGGGCAGCACCTCGTTCTACGACCTCGCGCCCGAGCTCGCCCGCGTCGAGGTCGGGCACACGTACTTCGCGCCGCGCTGGTGGGGCACGTCGAACAACCCGGCATGCAAGTACCTGATGCTGCGGCACGCGTTCGAGGAGTGGGGGATGCAGCGCGTCGCGCTCCGGGCCGACGCCCGCAACACCCGCTCGGTCGCGGCGATCACGCGGCTCGGCGCGGTCCCGGAGGGCGTGCTGCGCAGCCACCGCGTCGCGCCCGACGGCTCCCGCGGAGACACCGCCTACTTCTCGGTGCTGGCCGACGAGTGGCCCGCGGTGCGCGACCGGCTGCTCACACGCCTCGGAGCAGCACCGCGCTGAGCACGACGTCGAGCAGCACGAGGCCCGAGATCACCAGCGCGCACACCGCACGCGCGCGCCCGACGGCCCCGTGCCCCTCCCGGGCGATCTCGTTCGACCTCTGCAGCGCCTTCACCGACAGGATGAGCGAGAGGACGAAGGCGTACGCGATGCCCGTGAGGAAGCCGACCACCACCACGGCGATGCTCACGACGAGCGCGCCGGTGGCCAGGCCGTTCGTGGGCTTCGGACCCGGGAGGTAGGGACCGGGCGCACCGGCGCCGAACGCCGCGGGGCCGGCCTGCCACCCGCCGGCCTGCCCGGGCGCGGCGCCGAACCCAGCCTGCGCACCGAAGCCGGGCTGCGCACCGAAGCCGGGCTGCGCACCGAACCCGGGCTGCGCGCCGAACCCGGGCTGCGCGCCGGACCCGGGCTGCGCACCGAAGCCCGACGGCGCACCGAGCCCGCCCTGCGCGTCAAACCCGGGCTGCGCACCGAAGCCCGACGGCGCACCGAGCCCGCCCTGCGCGCCGAACCCAGGCTGCGCTCCGAAGCCCTGCGCACCGAGCGGCGCCTGCGCAACGAACTGGGTCTGCCCGCCGAGCCCGGTCTGCTCGCCGAACGGGGTCTGCCCGCCGAGCCCGGTGTGCCCGCCGAACCCGGCCTGCCCGCCGAACCGCGCCTGGGCGTCGGATCCCGTCTGCCCGGGGCTCAGGTGCGCGCCCGCGGCCGTCCGCGCGGCGGAGTCGTACCCGTGCGAGGTCGTCCCGGCGCTCGCGGGCTCCGGCGGCGCGCTCACGTGCTCGGTCCACCCCTGCCCGTCCCACCACCGGACGCCGTTGCCGGCGGGGTCGGGGTCGGGGTACCAGCCCGCCTGGGGCGTGGTGGCGCCCTCGGCGCGATCCGTACCGTGCATCGACATGCCTGAACCCTCCGCCGCCGTCCTGCGTACGCAGGGTCTTCGGCGCGTGCGGTCCGTCGCTTGAGCCCCGCCGGAGGGTGAGCGCGGGGCGGGTCGGCAGGTCCCGCAGAGGTGCTCGGGCGGGACCTGCCGACGCGTGCGTCACAGCGGCCGGACGGACCCCGTGAGGTGCACCTTGCCGGTGCGGGCGTGCCAGCCCGCGTAGGTGAAGCCGTCGCCGGGCTCGCCGTCGGCGGCGACCCGCACCGCGACGGACCCGGGCAGGAGGACGGGCTTGGCGAACTCGACCGACCAGGTGAACGCGTCGCCCCGCTCGGCGCCGACCGTCGCGAGCGCGCGCGCCGCCGTGTACATCCCGTGGGCGATCGCCCGCGGGAAGCCGAGCGCCTTCGCGGACACCGCGGAGAGGTGGATCGGGTTGCGGTCGCCCGAGACGGCCGCGTACCGGCGCCCGGTGCCGGCGTCGAGCTCCCAGCGTGCGGTGGGCACGGGCGGCACGAACGCCGGCCGCGCCTCGCCGGGGGTCTCGCCGCCGTCGGCCCCGCCCGCCCGCACGAGGTGCGTGCCCTTGGCGAGGTACGTCGAGACCCCGCGCCACGCGACCGGCCCCTCGCCGAGCTCGCGCGCGGCGCCGGCGAGCCGGACCTCGGTCACGAGCTCGACGGTCGTCCCCGTGCGGTGCGCCGCGAGCCCCTGGGCCCACGCCCGCACGTCCACGGCCTGGCCGAGGCGCAGCGGCACGTGCTGCGTGACCTCGTTCGCGAGGTGCACGAGCCCGGCGAGCGGCAGCGGGAAGTCGGGCCGGGCCATGACCGCGGTCGCGACGGGGAAGGCGAGCACGTGCACGAACCCCGCCGGCAGCACGTCCGACGCGGTCTCGCCGAGCAGGTGCTGGTAGGCGGTGAGGTGCGCGGCGTCGGGCTGGACGCCTGCGACGAGGTACGCCACCTCGGGCAGGTCGACGGGCCCTCGCCCGAGCCGCCGGGCGAGCGCGAGCCGCCCGGACGACGCCGCGCCGCGCGCGTAGAGCCGCCCGAGCGACGGCACCCCGGGGAGCACGACCTCCTCGCGCAGGTCCGCGAGGTCCTGCGCGAGGTCCCGGCCCGCGGAGGTGCCGCCCGCAGCGGTCACTGGCCCACCAGGTTCTGCCCGCACACCCGCAGCGTGCGGCCGACGACGCCCCCGGCCTGCGGCGACGCGAGGAACGCGACGGCCTCGGCGACGTCGACGGGCTGCCCGCCCTGCTGGAGCGAGTTGAGGCGCCGCGCGACCTGCCGCGTGACGGCCGGGATCTTCGCCGTCATGTCCGTCTCGATGAACCCGGGGGCGACGGCGTTGGCCGTCCCCCCGAACGCGCTGAGCAGGGGAGCGGTCGCGCGGACCATGCCGACGACGCCGCCCTTGGACGCCGCGTAGTTCGTCTGGCCGCGGTTGCCCGCGATGCCGGACGTCGACGCGAGCGCGACGATGCGGGGCTCCTCGGTGAAGTCGCCCGACGTGAGCAGCTGCTCGTTGATCCGCAGCTGTGCGGCGATGTTCACCGCGACGATCGGGTCCCAGCGGTCGGGCGTCATGTTGACCAGGAGCTTGTCGCGCGTGATCCCCGCGTTGTGGACCACGACGTCGAGCCGGCCGTGCCGGGTGCGCGCGTGCTCGAGGATCCGGGTCCCGGCGTCCTCGGCGGTCACGTCGAGCTGCAGGGCGGTGCCGCGGACCTTGTTGGCGACGGCCGCGAGCTGCTCGCCCGCCGCCGGGATGTCGACGGCGACGACCGTCGCCCCGTCGCGCGCGAGGGTCTCCGCGATGGCCGCGCCGATGCCGCGCGCGGCGCCGGTCACGACCGCGACCCGGCCGTCGAGCGGACGGTCCCAGTCGAGCGGGAGCGAGCCGCCGTCGCTGTCGACGGCGAGCAGCTGGCCGTCGACGAACGCCGACCGGGCCGACAGGAAGAAGCGCAGCGCCCCGAGGACGCTCGGTGCGGTGACGGGGACCCCGTCGGCGACGACCACGCCGTTGCCCGTCGCCCCGTTGCGCAGCTCCTTGGCGACCGAGCGGAGGATCCCGTCGACGCCCTGGCGCGCGGCGGCGACCGCGGGGCCGTCGTCGGGCGTCGCGGGCCGGGACACCGTGACGACGCGCGCGTGCGGCGCGAGGCCCTGGAGCGTCGACCCGAGCGCGAGCACGGGTGCCGCGAGCTCGTCGGGGTGCGTGAGCCCGGTGAGCACGAGCACGACGGCGGCGTACCGCTCGCCCTGCGCGGGGTGCCGGCGCACGTCGAGGTCCCAGCCGG
This sequence comes from Cellulomonas jepli, assembly GCF_047229345.1. NCBI lineage: Bacteria > Bacillati > Actinomycetota > Actinomycetes > Micrococcales > Cellulomonadaceae > Cellulomonas > Cellulomonas jepli. The sequence goes on from NZ_JBFTER010000019.1 coordinate 22,916, forward strand.
GCGCGAGCGACGCGCCGCTCAGCGCTGCCGTCCCCGCGAGCACGTGCGCGACCGTGTCGGCGTCCTCCCCGGTGCCGAGCACGAGGACCGGCCCGTCGACGAGCGGCCGGCCGGGCTGGTGGCGCCGCAGCGGGACGGGCCGGGGCAGCCCGAGCTGCTTCGCGATCTTCTTCGTGAACCCCGAGTTGACGAGGTTCAGGTAGGTGTCGGTCACGCTGCCTCCAGGATCGCGGTCACGCCGATGCCGCCCGCGGCGCACACCGAGATGAGGGCCCGCACGGGCCGGCCGTCGCCGTTCGCGGCCTTGCGTCGCGCGAGCTCCTTGGAGATCGTCGCGACGATGCGCCCGCCGGTCGCCGCGAACGGGTGCCCGGCGGCGAGCGACGAGCCGTGCACGTTGACCCGGCTGCGGTCGACCTTGCCGAGCGGGCCGTCGAGGCCGAGGCGGGTGCGGCAGAACTCGTCGGACTCCCACGCGCCGAGGGTCACCGCGACGGTCGCGGCGAACGCCTCGTGGATCTCGACGTAGTCCATGTCGTCGAGCGTGAGCCCGTTGCGGGCGAGCAGGCGCGGCGCGGCGAACACCCCGGCGGTGAGCAGCCCGTCGACGCCGTGCACGAAGTCGACGGCGGCCGTCTCGGCGTCGACGACGCTCGCGAGCGGCGTGAGGTCGTGCGCGGCGGCCCACTCCTCCGAGCCGAGGAGCACGGTCGACGCGCCGTCGGTCAGCGGCGTGGAGTTGCCGGCGGTCATGGTCGCGGGCGTGTCGAGCGTCAGGCCGAACGTCGGCTTGAGCTTCGCGAGCTTCTCGAGCGAGGTGTCGGCGCGCAGGTTCGCGTCACGCGTGAGCCCGCGGTACGGGGTCACGAGGTCGTCGAAGAACCCGGCGTCCCACGCGGCGGCGAGGCGCTGGTGGCTGAGCAGCGCGATCTCGTCCTGGGCCTCCCGGGTGATGCCCCACTCGGCGGTCGTGAGCGCCTGGTGCTCGCCCATCGACAGCCCGGTGCGCGGCTCGGACGTGCGGGGGACCGACGGCGCGAGGTCGCCGGGGCGCAGCCGGGCGAGCGCGGCGAGCTTCTGCTGCGGGGTCGTGGCGCGCGAGAGGTCGAGCAGCACCCGGCGCAGGCGGTCGCTCACGGCGATCGGGGCGTCGGACGTGGAGTCGACGCCGCCGGCGATCCCGGACTCGAGCTGGCCGAGGCGGATCTTGTTGGCGAGCAGCACGACGGTCTCGAGCCCGGTGGCGCACGCCTGCTGGAGGTCGAACGCGGGGGTCTCGTTGGACAGCGCGGAGCCGAGCACCGACTCGCGCGTCAGGTTGAAGTCGCGGCTGTGCTTGAGCACGGCGCCCGCGGCGACCTCGCCGACGCGCTCGCCCTGCAGCCCGTAGCGGGCGACGAGCCCGTCGAGCGCGGCGGTGAGCATGTCCTGGTTGCTCGCGCGGACGTACTTGCCGCCGGCCCGGGCGAACGGGATCCGGTTGCCGCCGAGCACGAGCGCCCGGCGCGGGGTGCCGCCCTGCTGGTGGTCGGGGGCGGGGGTCGGGGCCGGGGAGCGGGTGGCTGCCATGGCGTTCCTCTCGCGTCGTCGCTGGGGTCGAGGCTCGGTGCTGCGTCGGGGGTCGTGCCGGTGCTGCGGGTGGGGGAGCGGCCGGCCGGGACGTCGGTCCCGGGTCGTGCGCGACACCCCGTGCTATGTCCAGAACCCACAGTACCTGATACCGTCGGTTTCGTGAGCCCGATCACACCTGATCCGTCGACGCCGACGGGCCGCCGCGCACCGTCCTCCCCGACGGTGCGCGAGCCGCGTCCGCTCGGCGCGAACCCGCTGCGCACCGTCCGCCCCGGGCAGCAGCCCCAGCGCCCCCCGCAGGCCCCGCCCGACGCGGACCGCTACCGGCGGGCCGACGAGTCCGCGCGCCCGGTCCTCGGTGGTGAGGCCGCCCCCGACGGTCGCTCGACGCGCTGGGCCGACCACCGCGAGGCCCGCCGCGCCGAGCTCGTGCGCGTCGCCCGCCGGACCGTCCACCACCAGGGACCCGACGTCTCGATGGAGGAGATCGCCGCCGCCGCCGGCACCTCCAAGTCGATCGTCTACCGCTATTTCAGCGACAAGACCGGCCTGCAGATCGCCGTCGCCGAGGCCGTCGTGCTGCAGATCCAGGGCGCGCTCGAGGCCGTGCTGCGGATCGCCCCGACCCCGCGCGACGGGCTGCGCGGCATGGTCGCTGTCTACCTCGAGATGATCGAGCACTCCCCGCACGTCTACGCGTTCGTGACGCGCGACGGCTCGGTCGAGTCCGGCGGGCCGCTCGGGCACTTCCTCGACTCCGTGACCGCGCTCGTCGCCGCCCCGTTCGCCCACGCGCTCGCGGACGACGACGGCGGCCCCGACCCGGAGCAGCTCGCCCTCGCCGAGGCGTGGGCCGCGGGCGCCGTCGGGTTCGTGCGCGGCGCGGGCGAGCGCTGGCTCGCCAACCGCGGCGCCCCCGGCTCCCCGACGCGCGAGGTGCTGACCGCGTCCGTCGCCGCGTGGCTGTGGGCCGGGCCCGTCGGCCTCCTCGCCCGCGAGCGCACCCGCGCCCCCGACCGCACCCCCGCGCCCGACGCCACCATCCCCGACGCCGGCCCCGCGCCCGCACCTCACACCCCGACCGAGGAGTCCCGATGACCGCCACGACCGACCGTCCGGCAGCCCGTCCCGACCGCCCCGCCGCCGGCCCCCAGCGCGACGCCGCCCCGGGCGACGCCACCCCGGCCGTCGACGTCGCCGCGCTCGGCGAGCAGCTGCTCGGCCGCTACGCCGAGCTCCGCCGCGGTGCGCGCGCGGTCGCCGGGGACCCGCGGTTCCACCGGATCGAGGGCCAGTCGATGGCCGAGCACCGCGAGCGGGTCCTGGGCCAGCTCAAGCAGCTCGCCGCCGAGGCCGACGTGCTGCGCGCGTTCCCCGAGGTGCTCGGTGGCCGCTCGGACCACGGCGGCAGCCTGTCGCGGTTCGAGGAACTGGTCGTCGCGGACCCGTCGCTGCAGATCAAGGCCGGCGTGCAGTGGGGCCTGTTCGCGTCCGCGATCATGCACCTCGGCACGGCCGACCACCACGCGCGCCTGCTGCCGGACGCCATGTCCGTCGAGGTCCCGGGCGCGTTCGCGATGACCGAGACGGGGCACGGCTCGGACGTGGCGTCGATCGGGACGACCGCGACGTACGACCCGGCGACCGAGGAGTTCGACCTGCACACGCCGTTCCGCGCGGCGTGGAAGGACTACCTCGGCAACGCCGCGCAGCACGGCACCGCGGCGGTCGTCTTCGCGCAGCTCATCACGCCCGACGGCGAGGGCGGCCGGCCCGTGAACCGCGGCGTGCACGCGCTCTACGTGCCGATCCGCGACCCGCAGACCGGGGAGTTCCTGCCGGGCGTCGGGGGCGAGGACGACGGCCTCAAGGGCGGCCTCAACGGCATCGACAACGGGCGCCTGCACTTCACGCACGTGCGCGTGCCGCGGGCGAACCTGCTCAACCGCTACGGCGACGTCACGGCCGACGGCACCTACTCCTCGCCGATCGCGAGCCCGGGTCGCCGCTTCTTCACGATGCTCGGCACGCTCGTGCAGGGCCGGGTGTCGCTCGACGGTGCGGCGGTCAACGTCGCGAAGCTCGCGCTCATCACCGCGGTCACGTACGGCAACCAGCGGCGGCAGTTCACCGCGGCGTCCGACACCGAGGAGATGGTGCTGCTCGACTACGCGGAGCACCAGCGCCGCCTGCTGCCGCTGCTCGCGGAGACGTACGCGTCGGCGTTCGCGCACGAGCACCTGCTGAGCGCGTTCGACGACGTCTTCTCGGGCCGCGCGGACACCGAGGACACGCGCCAGGACCTCGAGACCCTCGCGGCGGCGCTCAAGCCGAAGTCGACGTGGCTCGCGCTCGACGCGCTGCAGACGGCGCGCGAGGCGTGCGGCGGCGCCGGCTTCCTCACCGAGAACCGGCTCGTGTCGCTGCGTGCCGACATGGACGTGTACGTGACGTTCGAGGGGGACAACACGGTCCTGCTCCAGCTCGTCGCGAAGCGTCTGCTCGCGGACTACGGCAAGGCGTTCAAGGACGTCGACGCGAGCGCGGTCGCGCGGTACGTCGCGGGCCGGGCGGCCGACGCCGCGCTGCACCGCACGCCGCTCCTGCGGGCCGTCCAGACGCTCACGGACGCGGGCGACGCGCGCCGGTCCGCGGGCCAGCTGCGCGAGACGGCGACGCAGCGCGAGCTGCTGACCGACCGCGTCGAGACGATGGTCGCGGACCTCGCGCAGGCGCTGCGCCCCGCGTCGCGCTCGTCGAGGGAGGCAGCCGCGGCGCTGTTCAACGCGCACCAGCACGAGCTCATCGAGACGGCGCGGGCGCACGCCGAGCTCATCCAGTGGGAGGCGTTCACGTCGGCCCTCGCGCAGACCGAGGACGCCGGGACGCGCCAGGTGCTCACGTGGCTGCGCGACCTGTTCGGGCTCAGCCTCGTCGAGCGCAACCTCGCGTGGTACCTGATCAACGGCCGGATGTCGGCCGGGCGGGCGCGGACCGTGACGTCGTACATCGACCGGCTGCTCGCGCGGCTGCGGCCCCACGCGCAGGACCTGGTCGACGCGTTCGGGTACGGGCCCGAGCACGTGCGCGCGGCGATCGCGTCGGGCGCCGAGCGCGAGCGGCAGGACGAGGCCCGCACCTACTACCGCGTCCAGCGCGCGTCGGGCGACGCACCGGTCCCGGAGAAGCACCTCCCGGCGGGCTCGGTCGCCCGCCAGACGCCGACGACCGGCCCGGTCACGGGCGACCCGGGCGCGGGCGACCAGCCGGCGTCGAGCGAGGACTCGGGCGTCGCCGCGGTCGGCTCGCCGGCCTGACGCGTCGCCGCTCACGGTCCCGCAGCGCGGCCGCCCCCCACCCGGGGAGCGGCCGCGCTGCTGCGTCCCGGGCGCACGGCCCCGGCGGCCGGGTGAGATCGGCGCTTCACCCTCACCCGCGGACGTCGAGCCCTTGAACTCCGCCGCTCGGGACCGATGAGGCCTCACGCGATGGAGACCACCGGAGAGCACGCAACGTCAGGACGCGAGACGTCCGGGGGGACGACGACCCTGCTCTTCCGGCACGTCCGGGCGCACGGCGGCGACGCCGCGGTCCAGGCGGTCCTCGAGCGCGCCGGTGCCCCCGAGCTCGCGGCGCACGTCGACGACATGGCGCACTGGATCGACTACCGGACGCGGATCCGGCTGTTCCAGGCCGCGGTCGACGTGCTCGGCGACCCCGGCGCGATGTTCGACGTCGGCGTCACGGCCATCGCCAACGGCCTCGACCACGCGCTCGTGCTGCTCCTGCGCACGCTCGGCAGCCCGCGCGAGGTGTACCGCCAGCTGCCCCGTGCGGTCTCGAAGTTCACGTCCACGTCGACCCTGCGGATCGTGAGCCTGAACGCGACGTCCGCGACGGTCCACTACCGCCTGCACGACGGCTACGAGCACTCGCGGCTCGACTGCGACTACGCACGCGGCCTCATGTCCGCCGTGCCGCGTCTGTTCGACCTGCCCGCGGCGGTCGTCGAGCACGAGGCGTGCCAGTCGGACGGGCACCCGCACTGCGTCTACACGATCCGGTGGCCCCGCTACCGGCGGTTCGCGCTGCTCCGGCGCCGGGCCGACGAGAGCGTCGAGCTCGGCGCGCTGCGTGCCCAGCTCGAGGACCTCCAGCTCGCGGCGTCCGACCTGGTCAGCAGCGACGACGTGGACGCGGTGCTCGAGCGGATCACGGACCGGGCCGCGAGCGCGCTGCTCGCCCCCGCGTACCTGCTGGTCGTCGAGGGGCAGGACGGCGACGAGCCGGTCGTGCGCTCGAGCGGCCTCGACGCGGACGAGGCGCGCGAGCTGGCCGACGCGATGCGCCGCGGGGACGACCTCGGGGCGCGGGCGGTCGTCGTCGACGTCGCCTCGACGCGCCACGCGCACGGGAAGCTCGCGGCGGTGTTCGGGCCCGGGCAGCGCGGGCTCGACCAGGACCGTCACCTGCTCGAGGCCTACGCGCGCCACGCCGCCGCCGCGCTCGACCTGCTGACGGCGCTCGAGGACAGCCGCCGGGAGGCCAGCCGCGCGACGGCGCTCCTCGCGCTCGCCCACTCGCTCGCCGGCGCGCGGGACACCCTCGCCGCCGCGACCGTCGTCGTGCAGGCGATGCCCGGCATCGTCGGGTGCCGGGGCGCGGGCGTCATGCTGTGGGACGCCGCGACCGGGTCGCTGCGGTCCGTCGCCTCGCACGGGCACGAGCCGCACGAGACCGAGGTGCTCGCGAACGCCACGATCCGCATGGACAACGTGCCGGAGCTCGCCGGCCTCATCACGCGCCGCGAGCCCCTGGTGCTCGACGTCGGCACGGCGAGCCCCGTCGTCGCGGCCCTGCTGCGGGGTGTCGGCGCCCGGTCGGCGATCGTCGTGCCGCTGCTCGCGGGCGACTCGCTCATGGGCATCGCGACCGCGAGCTGGCCCCGGTCGATGGTGGGGACCGCCACGCTCGCCGAGGCGCTGACCCGGCTCGAGGGGCTGAGCGACCAGGCGGCGACCGCGCTCGAGAACGCCCGGCTGCTCGCGACCGTGCACCACCAGTCGCAGCACGACGCGCTCACGGGCCTGCCGAACCGCGTGCTCTTCGCGCGCGCGCTCGACGACTGCCTGCGCGCGACCCCGGCGGACCGGACCGTCGCGGTGCTGTTCTGCGACCTCGACCGGTTCAAGTACGTCAACGACGGGTTCGGCCACGCGGCGGGTGACGAGCTCCTGCGCCAGGTCGGTGCGCGGCTGCGCGAGCGGGTGCGCGACGGCGACGTGCTCGGGCGCCTCAGCGGCGACGAGTTCGCCGTCGTGCTGCCGTCCGTCTCGGGCGAGGACCACGCGGTCGGGATCGCGATCGACATCATCGAGTCCCTCGACAAGCCGTTCCGGATCGACGGCCGCGAGCTGCGCATCACCGCGAGCATCGGCATCTCGCTGCACGCCGGGCCCGACGGGCGCGGCGACAAGCTCCTCGCGTCCGCCGACTCCGCGATGTACCAGGCGAAGCAGCGGGGCCGGAACCAGGTCGCCGTCGCCGGGGGGCTCGTCAAGCGCGGCGTCGTCCCGTCGCTCGAGGCCGAGCTGTCGAGCGCCATCACCAACGACCAGCTCCGGCTCTTCTTCCAGCCGGTCGTCGACGTGTCGGGGCCGTCCGAGTCCGGCGACGTCGTGGGCGGCGAGGCGCTGCTGCGCTGGGCCCACCCCCGCCTCGGGCTGCTCGCCCCCGGTGCGTTCCTGCCGCTCGCCGAGGAGGCCGGGCTCGTCACCGACCTCGACCTGTGGGCGCTCGGTGCCGCGTGCCGCACGCTCGCGAGCTGGTGCGAGGAGTCGGGCCGCGCGATGCACGTCGCGGTGAACCTCGCGGGGGCGACCCTCGTCGACCCGCGCCTGCTGCCCGCCGTGCGCGGCGCCCTGACCGCGAACGCGATCACGCCCGACCAGCTCCACCTCGAGATCGTCGAGAGCCGCTCGCTCGTCGACATCCCCGGGGCCGTCGAGCGGCTCGGCGAGCTGCGGCAGATGGGCGTGAAGATCTCGCTCGACGACTTCGGCACCGGCTACTCGACGCTCGCCTGGATCCAGGCGCTGCCCGTCGACCAGATCAAGATCGACCGCACGTTCATCATGGCGCTGCCCGACGACGACGCGTCGCTCGCCGTCGTGCGGGCGGTCCTCTCGCTCGCGAGCGACCTCGGCATCGGCGTGGTCGCGGAGGGCGTCGAGGAGCTCGAGCAGCTCGCGGCGCTGCGCGAGGTCGGCTGCGGGCTCGTGCAGGGGTACCTCCTCGGGCGACCCCAGCCCGAGCTCGACATGGGCCTCTGACACCTCGGTCGTCGGTCTCCGGCCCCGGTCCCTGCGCTGCTCCTGCGCGGCTCGGGCGGGGTGTGCGCCCGCGGGCGCCGCGGAGGGGGCCGTGCCGCCGCCGGTACCCTGGCGGTCATGGCCAGAGCAGCTGTTCCCGCACGCGGCATGCGTGACGTCCTGCCCGCGGAGAAGGAGAAGCGGGAGCGCGTCCTCGGCTCGATCCGCTCGACGTACCGCCGGTTCGGGTTCACCGAGATCGAGACCCCCGCGGTCGAGCCCATCGAGCGGCTGCGCTCGAACCAGGGCGGCGAGAACGAGTCGATGCTCTTCCAGATCATGAAGCGCGGGCTCGACTCGGGCACCCCCGTGAACCCGGCCGAGGCGGTCGACCTCGCGCTGCGCTACGACCTCACCGTGCCGCTGACCCGGTTCTACGCGTCGCACGCGGCCGAGCTGCCGACCGTGTTCCGCGCGCTGCAGACCGGCCCGGTGTGGCGCGCCGAGCGCCCGCAGAAGGGCCGCTACCGCCAGTTCACGCAGTGCGACATCGACATCATCGGCGAGCCCGGCACGATCGCCGAGATGGACCTCGTCGTCGCGACGCTCGCGGCGTTCGAGGACCTGGGCCTCGCCGAGGGCATCACGCTGCGGATCAACGACCGGCGCATCCTGCTCGACCTGCTCGCGGCCGTCGGCATCGCCCCCGAGCGGTCCGCCGAGACGCTCATCGCGCTCGACAAGCTCGACAAGATCGGCGCCTCGGGCGTCGCCGCCGAGCTGGAGGGCCGCGGGCTCGCGTCCGGCGAGACCGTCGAGCGGCTCCTCGCGTCGGTCACCGCGCTCCAGTCGCAGACCGGGCTCGACGACGCCCCGCTGCGCGACGGCGCGTTCACGGTCGACGGCACCGACGTGCAGGTCAGCCTCTACGACCTCCCGGAGATCGTCGCGACCGTCGCGAAGCTCGCCCCGTGGGCCGACGTCGCGTTCGACGTCTCGCTCGTGCGCGGCATGGGGTACTACACCGGCCCCATCTTCGAGATGACGCACCCGTCGTCCCCGGGGTCGGTCGCGGGCGGTGGGCGCTACGACTCCGTCGTCGGCAAGTGGCTCGGGCGCGACGTGCCGGCGTGCGGGTTCTCGATCGGCTTCGAGCGGATCATCGACCTCGTGCCCGACGTGCCGAGCACGCGCCGCCGGGTCGCCGTCCTGTACGCCGAGGGGACGCCCGCCGCGGACGTCCTGACGGCGCGCCAGCAGCACCAGGCCGACGGCAGCGACGTCGCGCTCGTCCGGGCTCCCCGGAAGCTGAGCGGCCGGTTCCTCGACGGCCTGACCGCGGAGGGGTTCACGCACGTCGACAGCGGGGCCGTCTCGGGCGACGGGCCGGGCACGGTGCGCGAGCTGCGCCGGGGCTGACGCCACCAGCCGTGCGTCCGCGGGCCGCACGTTCACGAGCCTCGTTCCCACGGGCCGCACGGCGGCCGTGACGACGAGGTGACGGGCGGGCGAACTCTCGGCGCACGCGGCGTCCACGGCGCGCGGCGCCCGCCGCCCGGCGGCATCGTGGGCGGCATGTCGATGGCTGCACCGTTCCTGCCCCACGGAGAACCCGACCCCGGTGTCCCGGCGGCCGACGCCGGGGCCGGCGCCCCCGCGCCCGCCGACGGCTTCGGGGTCGAGGGCGAGGAGCCCGACCGCGTGCCCGACGGCGACACCGAGGCGACCGACGAGGACGGGCTCCGCCCCGGGACGCTCGACGACCCGCCGTTCCGCACGCCCGACCCGGGCGAGCTGCAGGGCCGCTGAGCTCAGCGGGCCCGCGCGCCCAGGTGCCCCGCGGACCTCCCGGGAGCTGGGTGCCAGGGCCGCGGTGCCGGCGCCGCGATGAGTTCGCGCCCGCACGCCGGTCTGCCGGGGTGACGGACGACGGGCGGACGAGCGGAGCGCGTGATGGACGACATCGAGATCCTCCCCGTCCTCGGGGCGACGGTGGCGGGGTTCGTCGCGACGGCGGTGTACTACGGGGTGCTCGGGGGCCGGCTCGAGCGGCTCGGCAGCGGCGCCACGGGACCCGCACCGGCGTGGATGATGCCCGTCGAGGTCCTGCGCACGCTCGTGGTGACCGCAGTCGTCGCTGCGCTCGTCGCGCTCGGGGGCGTCGAGGGCTGGGCGGCCGGTGCGCTGCTCGGCCTCGTGCTCTGGGTCGGCTTCCCCGTCGTGCTGCTGACCGGCTCGGTCGTGCACGAGAAGGTGCCGTGGCGGCTCGCCGCGCTGCACGCCGGTGACTGGCTGCTGAAGCTGGTGCTGGTCTCGGTCGTCCTGAGCGTCTGGGGCTGAGCCGGACGCCCCGGGGGCGGGGGCGCCGGGCGTCCTGGAGCCGCCCGCGTCGCGCGCTCAGCCCCCCGCGGGCGGCAGGTAGCCGGTCGAGACGGCCTCGTCGTGCTCCGCGTGCGCGCGCTGGAGCAGCTCCATGAGCTCGCGCTCCGAGCGGATGCGGGCCCGGTACTTCTCGGGCAGCGCCTTGAGCTGCTCCTCCTCGCGCAGGAGGCGCGTGAACAGCTCCTCCTCGTAGGCCGGGTCGTTCTCGGTCTCGAGGTACTCGGTCGCGTGCCGCCGGGCCGCCGCGACGGAGTTCTGGGCCCGGCCCTTCGCGCTCGTCAGCGACGCGATGACGGTCACGACCAGCGTCCCGATGATGACGCCCAGCGACACCGGCGTGCTGACCTCCACGACCGGGACGGGGTCGCCCCCGTTGATGAACGGCAGGTTGTTCTCGTGCAGCGCGTGCAGGATCAGCTTGACCCCGATGAACGCGAGGATCGCCGCGAGGCCGTACGAGAGGTAGACGAGCCGGTCGAGCAGGCCGTCGATGAGGAAGTAGAGCTGGCGCAGGCCGAGCAGCGAGAAGGCGGTCGCCGTGAACACGAGGAACACGTTCTGGGTGAGCCCGAAGATCGCGGGGATCGAGTCGAGCGCGAACAGGATGTCCGTGCCGCCGATCGCGACCATGACCAGCAGCATCGGCGTGAGCGCCCGCTTGCCGTCCTTGATCGTGAACAGCTTGTCGCCGTCGTAGTAGTCGGTGGAGTGGAACAGCTTCCGGGCGAGCCGGACCATGATGTTGTCGGCGGTGTGGCTGTCCTCGGACTCCGGCTTGAGCAGGTTCCCGGCGGTCAGCAGCAGGATCAGGCCGAAGATGTAGAAGACCGCGGCGAACCGGTTGATCAGCGCCGCTCCGACGAGGATGAACCCGGTCCGGGCGATCAGCGAGAACACGATCCCGAAGAGCAGGACCTTCTGCTGGTCGGCCCTCGGCACCTTGAAGCTCTGCATGATGATCAGGAAGACGAACAGGTTGTCGACCGAGAGCGCCTTCTCGGTGACGTACCCCGCGAAGTACTCGGCGCCCATCGTGTGCCCGCCGAACGCCCACACGCCGATGCCGAACGCGATCGCGATGCCGACGTAGATCGCCGACCAGCGCGCGGCCTCGCCCAGCGTCGGCACGTGGGCCTTGCGCACGTGGAAGACGAAGTCGAACGCGAGCAGCGCCACGATGAAGGCGATCGTCGCGATCCAGACGGGGGTCGACACGTCCATGGCGGGGCTCCCGTACGGTTCGGTCTGCGGTTCGGCCCGTGCTGCGGCCTGGCGTTCAGCGTAGGTGCGGTCCTCGGGCGGCGCCCGGCCGCAGGGACCTCGGGAGGCACGTGTGGCAGCGTCGGACGACAGCGCGGGAACCTCGGGCGGCCGCGGGCCGGGCGGGTCCGGCGCCGGCGGGGCCGGTCCGCGCGCAGCAGGGACGACGCCGGGACCGAGGGGCGCCGACCGTGCGGTGCGCGTGGTGGCGCTCGCGGTCCTGGCCGCCGCGTGCTGGTTCGCGTGGCTCGGTCGGGACACGACCTACCAGGTCGACCCGGCGACCGGGGTCGCGTCCGGGCCGTACGAGGCGTGGCAGGTGCTCGGCTGCGTGGTCAGCCTCGTCGTCGCGGTGGTCCTGGGGACGGTCAAGCTCGGGGGCCCCGTGACCGTCGTCGTGACGACGCTCGCGTTCACCGTCGCGTGGTCGGTCACGGCGAGCGCCGACGAGACCGGGCTGTGGCTCGTCGGCGCGCTGCTCGTGCTGGTCGGGGTCGCGGTCGGCGCGGGCGTGGTCGCCGCCGTCACGGCCGCGGTGCTGCGTCGGCGCCGCGCAGGGACGGCCTGACCCCGCGCCTCGCTGCAGGGACGGCCTGACGCGGCGCTTCACTGCAGGGGCGGCCTGACCCGGCGCCTGGCTGCGCGCCGTCAGGCGGTCAGCGCCGCACGGAGCGCCGCCGCGTGCTCCTCGACCCACTCGGCGTCGCGCCGCCAGAAGCCGCCGTGGCCCTCGTCCCACAGCCGCGCCCACGGCTGCGTGCCCGTCCGGTGCCCGTGCTCGAGCAGCGTGTGCATGCTCCACGTCCGCGGCGCGAGCGTGCGCGCGAGGCGCTCGCGGCCCGCGTCGTCGAGCCCGTACCCGTCGGCGAGCGCACGCAGCCCCGCCGCGGCGGCGTCGGTCCCCGGCCCGCCGGCGTCGGCCGGGGCGAGCGGGACGAACGCGTGCGCCGCGTAGGCGAGGTCCCACGTGCGGGTGCCCGGGCCGCAGCCGTCCCAGTCGATGAGCACGAGCCGGTCCTCGGCGAGCACGAGGTTCCACGGCGCCAGGTCGTGGTGGATCACGAGGTCCTCGCGGTCGGGCGGGATCACGCGCTGGAACCGGGCGTCGGGCGGTGGGGACCAGCCGTCGAGCGCGTCGTGCAGGTCGCGTGCGAGCCGACCGACGTCGGCGAGCCCGGGCGCGGTCACGCCGTCGGGCAGCGGGTGCGCCATGACCCCGGGCACGTGCTCGACGACGTGCCGCCCCCGGTCGTCGAGCCCGAGCGAGCGCGGCGCGTGGCGGAACCCGACGTCCGCGAGCCGGGTCAGCACGGCGTGCACCGCAGGCGTCCACGGCCCGGCGGGGCGGCGCACGGTGTCGCCGACCCGGACGACCCCCGCGCTCACGTTGCCGCCGGCGAGCGGCTCCTCGACGTCGCCCGGCGCGTCGTCGGGCACCCGGGGCAGCGCCGTCACGCCGCCGCCCGGCGCGCGGTGAGCGTGACGGCGGCGAGCGCGGCGTAGACGCCGGCCGAGACCCGGTCGAGCACGCGCAGCCGCAACGTGGGCAGCCGGTCCCGCAGCGCGCCTCCCGCGACGCACCACATCGAGTCGAGCACCCACGCGAGCACGATGAACACGAGCCCGAGCTCGAGGAGCTGCAGCGACACCGGCCCGGCCGCGGGCACCACGAACTGGGGCAGGAACGCGAGGTAGAAGACCGCGGTCTTGGGGTTGAGCGCGCCCACGAGCAGGCCCGCCCGGAAGCGGGCGCCGAGCGCGGCCGGCGGGCTGCTCGGGCGCCCCAGGGTGCCGGGAGACCCAGGAGCGGACGACGAGGCACGAGGCCCGGCGGTGCGCGGTGCGGCGGTGCCGGACGAGGTGGTGCCCGACGAGGCGGTGCCCGCCGCCCCGCCGTCCGCCGGCCCGGTGTCGCCCAGCGTCCCCGGCGTCCGCGCGCGCCACGACCGCACGGCCAGCCACACGAGCCACGCGGCGCCGAGCACCTTGACCGCCGTGAACGCGCTCGCGCTCGCGACGACCACGGCGGACAGCCCGACGACGGCCCCGAGCACGTGCACGAGGTACCCGACCTCGACCCCCGCGGTCGCGGCGAGCCCGGCCCGGCGCCCGTGCCGCAGCGTCGTGGCGACGACGAACCCGACCGACGGTCCGGGCACGAGGATCAGCGAGACGGACGCGACGACGAACAGCGCGAGGCGGTCGGTGGGCACCATGCCCCGAGGGTGGCCCAGCGGGCCGGGGGAGCACCAGGGGTTTGCCGGGGGAGCGTCGCGTCGCGCGAGGATGCAACCGATCGCGGTCCCGGGTCCGTCTGAGGGGCATGAACGGATGGAGAGCACCCGATGACACCTGACGACGACTTCCGGGCCTGGGCCGCGCAGCACCGGCCGCTCCTGGTCCGCACCGCGACGCTGCTGACCGCGGGCGACCCCCACACCGCGGAGGACGTGGTGCAGACCGCGCTGACCCGCCTGTACCTCGCGTGGCCGCGCCTGCGCGGCGTGGACAACCGCACCGCGTACGCGCGCCGCGTCCTGGTCAACGCGTTCACCGACGAGATGCGGACGACGCGCCGGCAGCGGGAGGACCTCCGCCCGGAGCTCCCGGACCGTGCGACCGGCGACGGCGGCGCCGACGACGACGCCCGGCTCCTGTTCGCCGCGCTCGGCGAGCTGCCCGAGCGGATGCGGGCCGCGGTCGTGCTGCGCTACTTCCACGACCTGAGCGTCGCGGACACCGCCCGTGCCCTGCGGTGCACGCAGGGCACGGTCAAGAGCCAGACCGCCCGGGCGCTCGAGAAGCTCGCGCGCCGCCTCGGGCCCGTGCTGCGCGCCGACGACGGTGCGGCTCCGCGACCGGCCGGCCGGCCCCGGCCCGACACCCTCCCCACCCCTCTGGTCCGTACCCCCCACCCCGCCGGGAGCCTGCGATGAGCGACCTGACCACCCTGATGACCCGCGCGACGAGCACCCACGACGTGAGCCCCTCGGCCGCGACCCTGGACGACGACGTGAGCCGGGGCCGCCGCGCGCGCCGCCGCCGCACGCGCCTCGTCGGCTCCGGCGTCGTCGGTGCGTTCGCCGTGACGGCCGCGGTCGCCGCGTCGCTCACGTCGACGGCACCGTCCGCCGCCGCCACCGAGCTCGTCGCGTACACCGCCGAGCAGCCCGCCGGGTTCACCATCGCCGAGGTCCCCGAGGGCTGGCACGTGCTGTCGTCGGACCCCAGCAGCCTCGTGCTCGCGGACGGCGACGACCCCGGCGCCGACCCGAACAGCTTCGAGGGACGGATCGTCGCGAGCCTCGTCGGCCAGGAGTCCGTGCCGAGCGGCATCGACGCCGAGACGTTCGAGGTGGACGGCCGGGACGTGCTCGTCTACGAGCTGCTCGACGCGGACGGCGAGCCCGGCGGCACCCTCGGGGTCTTCGCGCCCGAGGGCGACGGGGACTACCTCTCGGTGCAGCTGCCGCCCGAGCTGCACTGGACGGCCGACGTCGCGGCACGGTTCGTCGAGGGGCTCGACGTCACGGCGAGCGCGCAGCACTCGCGCGGCTGACGGGGAGCGGGTGGCGGAGGGGTCGACGCTCCGCCACCCGGCCGCGTCACTCGGGGTTGCAGCGCGCCGCGAGGGTCGCGAGCGAGCCGGCGTCCGGGCGCCACGGCTCGAGGTTCCACGTGTCCTTGTCCGGTGCGCCGACGGCGTGGCAGAGGAACTGGTCGCGCATCCCGGTGGTGTCGGCCTCGGGCTCCTGCGCGACGACGGCCGCCCAGGTGCCGTCCTGCGCGGCGAGCCCCCCGGCCCGCGCCCACGGCGTCGGGTCGACCGCGAGCGAGCGCCCGCCCTCGCGCTCGCCCCACGTCGCGCTCTCGATCACCGCGGTGCCGAACCACACGCGGACGGTGCCGGGCGCGTCGAACGCGGCGCCGGTGAGCCCGGGCGAGACCGTCACCGTGAGCAGGTCGGGCGCGGCGACCTCGTACGAGGCGCGCAGCCGGGCGTCGTCGTCGCTCGCCGCGGTGGCCGGGGCCAGCCCTCCCACGAACGTCCCGGCGGCGTCGCGCACCACGACCGAGCCGTCGCCGCGGGGGTCGAACGTCGTCCCCTCGGGGGCCGCGAGCGTCGCGACGAGCGCCGGCGGGGTCGTGCGGGCCCACACGGGCACGGTCGCGGCGACGGACCCGTCGGGCTGCGGCTCGACCGTGACCGTCGCCGTCTCGAGCTCCGCTCGCGCCGCGAGCGTGAGCGCGCCCGACGACACCGGGGTGCCGGTCGCGCGGACGTCGGCCGCTGTCGGCGGGGCGGGGGTCTCGACCGCCTGCGGGTCACGGCCGGGCTCGGTCCCGGTGCTCGGCGCCGAGGGCGACGGCCCGGGGCCGGCGGCAGGTCCGCACGCGGCGAGCAGCCCGGTCAGGACCAGCCCCGCGAGCGCGAGCCGGGGCGTCGTCCGGTGCATGCCCGAACGGTATCCCGCGTCGCTGCCGGGACGGTGCGGTGCCGCGCGGCATCACCCGGGGGACGGGCGACCCGGGAGCAGGCGACCCGAGGGACGGGCGACCCGAGGGACGGGCACGCCGGGTGCCGGGCGACCCGGGAGACGGGCGATCCGGGGCCGGCGTCAGGCGGACGCGCACACCCGGTTGTTGAGCCGCACCTCCGCGGGCGGCCGCGGGGACCCGGTGGCCCGGAACCGCACGGTGACGCTGCCGCCGGGCTCGATGACCGCGTCGCGCGGCAGGTTCTCGACGTACACGCCCTGCTCGAGCTGGATCACCGCGGCGCCCCAAACCTGCGTCGCCTGCTCGCCGTTGACGAACGCCCACCCGAGCCGCCAGCCGTGGATCGGCTCGGTGGTGCCGTTCCGCACGGTCACGCGGCCGACGAACCCGCCCGGCAGGCGGTGCGTGCGGTACTCCACGGTGCACGCGGGCGCGGGTGCCGCGCCGGTCGTGAACCGGGTCGGTGCACGCGGGCGCGGGTGCCGCGCCGGTCGTGAACCGGGTCGCGGGTGAGCGCGGCGCCGAGTTCCCCGCCATGTCCTGCGCCGTCACGTGCACGGCGAGGTCCGTGAGCGGCGTCAGCCCCTCGAGACGCGCCCCCGGCGCGTACGTCCGCGCCAGGAACGCTCCGGTGAGCTCGTCGTGGAGCGTGTAGACGACCTCCCACTCGTCCTGCGACGCCGTCCAGCGCAGGTCGACCGTCGTGCCGTCGAGGCCGACGACCTCGGGGGCTCCGGGCGCCGTCGGTGGGGTCGTGTCGCCCTCCCAGGGCGTCGACGGCGTGGGGGACGGCCACGGGGTCGCGGAGGGCACGGGCGCCGACGCGCGGGAACGGTCGCCCGCGGCGAGAGCCGGCGCCGTGACTCCGACGGCGGCGAGCGCGGCCACGAGGAGGGCGGCGCCGAGCGCCGCGACGCGAGGCGCGGGCTGCTGCTGCACGGTGCCTCCGGGTGGGTCGCGCGGCTCGCCGCCGGACCGGGGACGGCCGGTGAGCCGCCACACCCGAGCGTGCCACCCGGCGCGCAGGTGGATCGAGCACGGCGACGGGGCGAATCGATTCGCCGGGCGCGCGGGCGCCGAGCCCGCCGCGGGGTGCGACGGGCTCGGCGGCGGGCGGGCCGAGCGGTGGGTGCGGGTCGCCGTGCTGCGCCCCGCAGTCGACCTCAGCCGCAGACCACCCCGGTGCACTGCGGCTCGCGGCCGTTGCGGGACGCGGTGTTGCCGCCGCCGTCGGCCACGTTGGGGGCGTGGATGCCCCAGCCGGTGCTGCGCTCGACGCGGTTGCCGGTGAGGACCCCCGGGCTCAGCACGTCGATCGCGTCGCCGTTGCGCAGGAACACGTTGTCCGTGAGCGTCACGAACGGCCAGACCCAGTCCGGGTTCTCCTCGGGCACCCCGGTCAGGGGGGAGCGGACCGCGACGTCGTTGCGCACGAACGTGTTGCCGATCGCCTCGACGGGCCCGAACGCGTCGATCACGACGCCGTTGTCGCGGAACTCGTTGTCGACGACGCGCGCCGTGACGGAAGGGTCGTGCGCGACGGGCAGCACCACGTCGTTGTGGGCGACGAACGAGCGCTCGAGCGTCGGGGCGCACCTGAAGGTGGAGCCGAACACCGCCGTGTTGCGGGTGATGCGCGACTCGCTGATGCTCAGCCACCCGTCCGAGCACTCCGCCACGACGTCGTTCCGCGTGAACGTCGCCCCGTGCACGTCGGCCCACTGGTCGAGCGCCACGCCGTTCCCGCGGAACACCGTCCCGCCGGTCACCTCGACGTACCCCTGGAACCCGCCCGCGAGGCCGAAGTCGTTGTCGACCACCCGTCCGCCGGTGACCAGCACCCGGCTCGTGAAGGAGGCGTCGAGCCCGAACCAGTTCTCGCGCAGGACGACGTCCTGCAGGCGCACCCGCGGTTCGGGGACCGTGACGTCCACCTCCGTGGTGGAGACCCCGGCGCTGAAGCCGCGGATCGTGCCGTTGCTGATCGTGTGGTTCTCCCAGCCGGGCAGCACGACCCCGTTGCTCTCGCGCGACCCGCGCAGCACGTGTCCGCGCAGGTCGAGGTCCACCCCGTCCCCGGCGAGGACGACCGCGATGTCGGTCGGGCAGGTGAGGTCGCGCGCGAGGTACGCGTCCGACGTGACGGTCTGCCCGCACGTCGTGACCGCCACCGGCCCGGGCGGGGCGGTGGGTGTGGGCGTCGGTGCGGCGTAACCCGTCACCGCCGTCGTGACGACGAATGCAGCAGCCAGCAAGGTGCGTGCCATGGAGGTCCCCCCGGATCCGGTGCGCGGGGGCGCCGTCGCCACCCGCTGATCGGACGCTAGCGAGCCCGGGGCAAACGGGACAGGGTGAAACATTCCGGGCACGCTCGTGCCGCTCACCCGCCGCTCACCCGCCGCCCACGGACGCCCGCACGTGCGCCCACCCGCCGCCGGTAGCCTGGACCACGTCTGCCGACGGACGCCCGCGGGCTCACGCCCGGGCCGGGCCACCAGCCGAGGGAATCGATGACCACCGCGCCCCAGCACGTCCAGCACCAGTCCGACACCGTGGACCACGCGGCCGCGACCCCGGACCAGGAGCAGCCGTTCGCCGAGCTCGGCCTCAAGCCCGACGAGTACCAGCGGATCCGCGACATCCTCGGGCGCCGCCCCACGGCCGCCGAGCTCGCGATGTACTCCGTGATGTGGTCCGAGCACTGCTCGTACAAGTCGAGCAAGAACCACCTGCGCCAGTTCGGCGAGAAGACGACCGACGAGATGAAGAAGCACCTCCTCGTCGGGATCGGCGAGAACGCGGGCGTCGTCGACATCGGCGACGGCTGGGCGGTCACGTTCAAGGTCGAGTCGCACAACCACCCGAGCTACGTCGAGCCCTACCAGGGTGCGGCGACCGGCGTCGGCGGCATCGTGCGCGACATCATCTCGATGGGCGCGCGGCCCGTCGCCGTCATGGACCAGCTGCGGTTCGGCGCGGTCGACCACCCGGACACCGCGCGCGTCGTGCACGGCGTCGTGTCCGGCGTCGGCGGCTACGGCAACTCGCTCGGCCTGCCGAACATCGGCGGCGAGCTCGTGTTCGACCCGTCCTACCAGGGCAACCCGCTGGTCAACGCCCTGTGCCTCGGCGTCCTGCGCCACGAGGACATCCACCTCGCGAACGCGTCGGGCGTCGGCAACAAGGTCGTGCTGTTCGGGGCCCGGACGGGCGGCGACGGCATCGGTGGCGCGTCGATCCTCGCGAGCGAGACGTTCGACGACGCGAAGCCCTCCAAGCGCCCGTCGGTGCAGGTCGGCGACCCGTTCATGGAGAAGGTGCTCATCGAGTGCTGCCTCGAGCTGTACGCGGCGCGCGTCGTGGAGGGCATCCAGGACCTCGGCGCGGCCGGCATCTCGTGCGCGACGAGCGAGCTCGCGAGCAACGGCGACGGCGGCATGCACGTCGACCTCGAGAACGTGCTGCTGCGCGACCCCTCCCTGACCGCCGGCGAGATCCTCATGTCGGAGTCGCAGGAGCGCATGATGGCGGTCGTCACGCCGGACAAGCTCGAGGCGTTCCTCGCGATCACGGCGAAGTGGGACGTCGAGACCGCGGTCATCGGCGAGGTCACCGGCACGGGCCGGCTCACGATCGACCACCACGGGCAGCGGATCGTCGACGTCGACCCGAAGACGGTCGCGCACGAGGGCCCGGTGTACGACCGCCCGTACGCGCGCCCGGCCTGGCAGGACGCCCTCAACGCCGACACCGTCTCGGGCCCCGAGGCCGCCGGGCGCGTGGCCCGCCCGAGCACGCCCGACGAGCTCCGCGCGACGGTGCTGCAGCTCCTCGCGTCGCCGAACCTCGCGTCGAAGGCGTGGGTCACCGACCAGTACGACCGCTTCGTGCAGGGCAACACCGCGCTCGCGCAGCCCGACGACGGCGGCGTGGTCCGGGTCGACGAGACCACCGGGCTCGGGGTCGCGCTCGCGACCGACGCGAACGGCCGCTACGCCAAGCTCGACCCGTACACCGGCGCGCAGCTCGCGCTCGCGGAGGCCTACCGCAACGTCGCCACGACCGGCGCGCGCCCGCTCGCGGTGACCGACTGCCTCAACTTCGGCAGCCCCGAGCACCCCGACTCGATGTGGCAGCTCGTGGAGGCCATCCGCGGCCTCGCGGACGCGTGCCAGGCGCTCGGCGTGCCCGTGACCGGCGGCAACGTCTCGCTCTACAACGGCACCGGCGAGCCCGGGCACATCGACTCCGCGATCCACCCGACCCCCGTCGTCGGTGTGCTCGGCGTGCTCGACGACGTGGCCAGCGCGACCGCGTCGGGGTGGACGCAGCCGGGGCAGGGCGTCTACCTGCTCGGCACGACCCGCGGCGAGCTCGACGGCTCCGCGTGGGACGACGTCGCGCACGCCCACCTCGGCGGCCTGCCCCCGGCGGTCGACCTCGAGGCCGAGCGCCGGCTCGCCGAGGTCCTGATCCGGGCGAGCCGCGACAACCTGGTCGACGCCGCGCACGACCTCTCCGAGGGCGGGCTCGCCCAGGCGCTCGTCGAGTCGAGCCTCCGGTTCGACGTCGGGGTCCAGGTCGACCTCGAGCCGCTGTGCCGGCGCGACGGGGTGACGCCCTTCGAGGCGCTGTTCTCCGAGTCGACGGCCCGCGCGATCGTCGCGGTCCCGCGCAGCGAGGAGGTCCGGTTCACGGACCTGTGCACCGCGCGCGGCGTCCCGGTCCTGCGCCTCGGCGTGACCGACGACGCGTGCGCCCCCGGTGCGGGGGTCGCGACGGGCGGCGCCGACGCGGTCGCCGAGCACGAGCACACGCCGTCGGTCGAGGTCGCGGGGCTGTTCACGCTTCCGCTCGCCGAGGCGCGCGCCGCGCACGAGGGGACGCTGCCGCGGTACTTCGCGTGACCGGTGGGTGAGCGCGGGCCCGGGCTGCTGCCCGGGTGGACCTGAGCCGACGCGGCCCGGACCCACGTGTGCACCGGCGCCCGGTCGCCTTGACGGTCGCGTAAATCCGTGGCCCACCGCACCGGGCCGGTCCTAGCGTCGCCCGCATGAGCGAGCAGCAGGACGGCCCGGTGGTCCGGGTGGTGCGTGTCGACCGGCACGCGGTCCTGGTGCTGCCCACGGACGCCGCGGGCACGGTCGAGCCGGTGCAGGGGGACGGCGCGGCCGCGCACGACGGCGGCCGGCACGCGCCCGGTGCGCCCCGGGCTTCCGACGACGGACGGGGCGCCCGCGTCCCGGTCGTCCCGCAGCGCGTCGAGCTCGACCGCGACGGCCTCGTCCCGACCGACGACGGCGTGCGCCTCGCCCCGACGGTCGGGGACGTCCTCGTGCTCGACGAGCGCCCCGGCGCCCCCGCCCGCGTGACCCGCCTCGTGCCCCGTCGCACCGCGCTCGTCCGCGACTCGGCGGACCGCACCTCGCTGACCCAGGCCCTCGCCGCGAACGTCGACGTGGTCGTCGTCGCCGAGCACCTCGACCCCGAGCCGGACCTCGGTCGCGTCGAGCGCCTCCTGACGCTCGCGTGGCGCTCGGGCGCGCAGCCCGTCGTCGTGCTCACCAAGGCGGACCTCGCGGCGGACGCCGACGCCATCGCCGCCGAGGTCGCGGACGTGGCCATCGGGGTCGAGGTGCACGTCGTCAGCGCGACCGGCGGCACCGGCCTCGAGCCGCTGCGCGCGCTCCTGACGCCGGGCGCGACGATCGTGGTCGTCGGACCCTCCGGCGCGGGGAAGTCGACGCTCGTCAACGCGCTCGCCGGGCGCGAGGTCATGGCGACCGGGGAGCGCCGCGCCGACGGCCGGGGCCGGCACACGACCGTTCACCGCGAGCTCGTCCCGCTCGGCGGCGGGGCGATGCTCATCGACACCCCGGGCGTGCGCGGCGTGGGTCTGGTCGCGGACGCCGACGCGCTCAGCACGACCTTCCCCGACGTCGAGGAGCTCGCCGCGCGGTGCCGGTTCCGCGACTGCGCGCACGCGAGCGAGCCCGGGTGCGCGGTGCGGGACGCGCTCGACTCCGGGGAGCTGCCGCAGCGGCGGTTCGCGAGCTGGCAGCGCCTGGCGCGCGAGGCGGCGTTCCAGGCGCGGCGGGCGGACGCGCGCCTGGCCGCGGAGGCGAAGGCGCAGCACAAGCGGGCGACGGCCGACCACCACCGCCACCAGCGGGCGACCGCGCCGCGCCGCTGAGCACCGCGGACCGGTCCGGGCCAGGGTCCCTCGGGCGCGGCCGCGGGCCCGTCGCACGGGTCCCCGCGACGCCCCATGGCCACGGCGGACGGCCAGGCGCGCGGCACCGCGGCCGAGTGATGAAACGTTTCTCATGCCGTATCGCGTGCACGCACGCACCCCCGCGAGGCACCCTGGAGAACCCGCTCGCGTGACCCCCGCGCGGGCCCGGGACCGCGCGCACCCCTCGTGCCGGCGGTCCGGGCCGGTGGTCGGGCGTCCGCACGCACGTGCTCACGACGAGGAGATGCATGTTCCAGCGCAGGAAGGCAGCCGCGTGGCTGTCCGCGACGGTCCTGGCAGTCACAGGGATCGGCGCGATCACCGCGACCACCGCCCAGGCGGCCGTCGGCTGCTCGGTCGAGTACAAGGTCACCAACCAGTGGGGCGGCGGCTTCGGCGCCGACGTCAAGGTCACGAACCTCGGCGACCCCGTGAGCTCCTGGGACGTCCAGTGGACGTTCGCCGGCGGGCAGCAGGTCGGTCAGCTGTGGAACGGCGTCGCGTCGCAGTCGGGCGCGGTGGTGACGGTCCGCAACACCACGTGGAACGGCTCGCTCGCCAAGGGCGGCAGCGCGAGCTTCGGCTTCAACGGCTCGTGGAGCGGCAGCAACCCGGTCCCGACGACGTTCCGCCTCAACGGCACCACGTGCACGGGCGGCACCACGACGACGCCGACCCCGACCCCCACGGCGACGTCCACCCCTCGTCCGACCTCGACCCCGACCGCGACGTCCACCCCGCGGCCCACCGCGACGCCCACGCCCACGGCCACCACGACGCCGCCGCCCGCCGGCGGGGGCCAGGGCCCGGTCGGCTCGCCCGCGCAGGTCAACGGCCAGCTCCACGTGTGCGGCGTGAACCTGTGCAACCGCTTCAACCAGCCGATCCAGCTGCGCGGGGTCAGCACGCACGGGATCCAGTGGTTCGCCTCGTGCTACACCGACGCCACGTGGGACGCGCTCGCGACCGACTGGAAGGCCGACGTCGCGCGCGTCGCGATGTACGTCCAGGAGCAGGGCTACGAGACGAACCCGTCGCTCTTCACCGACCGCGTGAACACCTACGTGGACGAGATCTCGCAGCGCGGCATGTACGCGATCATCGACTTCCACCTGCTCAACCCGGGTGACCCGAACTACAACCTGGACCGGGCGAAGACGTTCTTCGCGTCGGTCGCCAAGCGCAACGCCGCGAACCCGAACGTGATCTACGAGATCGCGAACGAGCCGAACGGCGTGAGCTGGGCCGGCATCAAGTCCTACGCCGAGCAGGTCATCCCGGTCATCCGCGCCGCCGACCCCGACGCCGTGATCCTCGTCGGGACGCGTGCGTGGTCCTCGCTGGGCGTGTCCGAGGGCTCGAACGAGTCCGAGGTCGTGAACAACCCGGTCAACGCGACGAACATCATGTACACGTTCCACTTCTACGCGGGCTCCCACCAGCAGAGCTACCGCGACGTGCTGTCGCGTGCGGCCGGCCGGATCCCGATGTTCGTGACCGAGTTCGGCACGCCGAGCGCCTCGGGCGACGGGCCGAACGACCTCGCCAGCACGGCGGCGTGGCTCGACCTGCTCGACAGCAAGAAGATCAGCTGGGTCGCGTGGAACTGGTCCGACAAGGGCGAGTCGAGCGGTCTGCTCAAGCCGGGCGCGTGCAGCGGCGGCTCGCAGTCGGGCGCCGGCGTGCTCAAGGAGGGCGGCGTGTTCCTGCGCGAGCGCACCCGCACGGCGGACGTCCTCCCGACCGCCTGATCTCGGGCGCCTGATCTCGGCGCCACCGGGCCGCACGAGCCCGGTGGCGCCGAGGTCTCCGGGCCGCGTCGCGGGGCGGTCGGGCCTGTCGGTGCACGGCGGCCCAGCAGTGCGACCCGTCCGACCGTGGTCACCCCAGCGGCGCCCGGCACCCCCGGGCGCCGGGGGCACGTCCGGTGCTCCGGCCTCCGCCCTGCACCGGTGCAGATGCACTTTGCCAAAACGATTCGCGAACCGCGGAATGCGCTTGCCGTCTGGCGTCGAAGGGCTTCGCTGGGCTTGTCTCGTCTCCTGACGAAGCGACCCCGCGCGGCTCCCGACACCGACGTCGACATCCCGCGGGCACACGCACCCTGACGATGGGAGAAGCATGTCTCAGCGCACGAAGGCAGCCGCGTTGCTGTCCGCGAGCCTGCTGGCGGTGACGGGGATCGGCGCGGTCACCGCGACGTCCGCGCAGGCCGCCGCCGGCTGCAAGGTCGACTACGCCGTGACGAACCAGTGGGGCGGCGGCTTCGGCGCCAACGTCACCGTGACCAACCTCGGCGACCCGGTGAGCTCGTGGAGCGTCGACTGGACGTTCCCCTCCGGCCAGTCGATCCAGCAGCTGTGGAACGGGGTCCCGAGCCAGAGCGGCTCCGCCGTGACCGTGAAGAACATGTCCTGGAACGGCAACCTCGGCTCGGGCGGCACCGCGAGCTTCGGCTTCAACGGGTCCTGGAGCGGCGCCAACACGGCCCCGACCGGGTTCCGGCTCAACGGCGTCGCCTGCACGGGCGCCCCGGTGAGCACGCCGACGCCCACGCCCACGCAGACCTCGACGCCGACGCCGACAGCCACGACGACGCCCACCCCGACGCCGACCGTCACCCCGACGACGACCCCGGTTCCGAGCGGCACGTTCTGGGTCAACCCCAACACCCAGGCCGCCACCGCGGCGGCTGCGGCCAGCGGGGACACCCGGCGCCTGCTCGAGAAGATCTCGACCAACGCCGCGGGCTCCTGGATCGGCAACTGGAACAGCGGCACGACCTCGCAGCAGGAGGTCCGCACCGTCACGCAGGCCGCCGCGGCGAAGGGCCAGACCGCGCTCCTCGTCATCTACGCGATCCCCGGTCGTGACTGCGGCAACCACTCGAGCGGCGGCGTCGCGACGAGCGAGTACGCCGGCTGGATCGACCAGGTCGCCGCCGGCATCGTCGGCAAGCCGTGGATCGTGCTCGAGCCCGACGCCCTCGCCCAGCTCGGCGACTGCGACGGCCAGGGCGACCGCGTCGGCTACCTCAAGTACGCCGCGCAGAAGCTCACGCAGGCCGGCGGCCGCGTCTACATCGACGCCGGTCACTCGGCCTGGCTCTCGCCGTCGGTCGCGGCGCAGCGCCTCAACCAGATCGGCTGGGAGTACGCGGTCGGCTTCGCGCTGAACACGTCGAACTACCGGACGACCGCCGAGTCGCGGTCCTACGGCCAGCAGATCTCGCAGCTGACGGGCGGCAAGACGTTCGTCATCGACACCTCGCGCAACGGCAACGGGCCGAACGGGTCCGAGTGGTGCAACCCGAGCGGTCGCGCTCTCGGCGAGAAGCCGGCGCTGGTCAACAGCGGTGGGCTCGACGCGACGCTCTGGGTCAAGCTGCCCGGCGAGAGCGACGGCGCGTGCAACGGCGGCCCCGCGGCCGGCCAGTGGTTCCAGTCGCAGGCCCTCGAGCTCGCGCGCAACGCCAAGTGGTGACGTCGGCGACCCACGCCGGCTGACCGACCGACGCCGGCCGGGCGGACCCCTCCGCGGGGACCGCCCGGCCGGCGTCGTGCTGCACGAGCGCCGGCCACCGCCCCGCATCCCGGGCCACGTCGCGCATGCCGGCCACGCCCCGGGCGCCGGCCCGAACCCGCACGCCGGGCCGCGTCCCGCATGCCGGCCACGTCCCGCGCGACGCCCACGTCCAGCGCGACGCCCACGTCCAGCGCGCCGCCCACGTCCAGCGCGCCGCCCACGTCCAGCGCGCCGAACGACGTCCCGCATGCCGGGCCGCGTCCCGCGCGACGCCCACGCCCCGCGCGCCGAACGACGCCCCGCATGCCCGGCCGCGTCCCGCGCGACGCCCACGCCCAGCGCGCGGAACGACGCCCCGCGCGACGGCCACACCTCCGTGCGCTGGTGAGCTCCCGCGTGGGCCGAGGCGGCGCCCGACGCCCGGGTCGTCGGCGTCCGGGGGCGTCCGGCAGGATCGGAGGATGCCTCCACGTCGCCGCACCGAGCCCGCCGACGGGCGTGCCGCTCTCGCCGTCTGGCGCGCCGACCCGTCGGCCGCCCCGGTCCCCGCCCGCCGCACCGCGGTCCGCTTCACGCTCGAGGAGCTCGCGGACGTCGCGCCCGGCCACGCGGTCGAGGTGCGCGTCCCGCCCGACGGCGCCGTCCAGGCGCTCGACGGCCCCCGGCACACGCGCGGCACCCCGCCGAACGTCGTCGAGACCGACCCCGCGACCTGGCTCGCGCTGGCGACCGGCGAGCTGACGTGGGACGACGCGCTCGCCGCGGGTCGCGTCCGGGCGTCCGGCGAGCGGGCCGACCTCTCGGGGTACCTGCCCCTGCACGCCGCTCGTGCGCGCTGACCGCGAGGCGGCCGCCCCGCTGCCTGACGCGTGCGCCGGCTGAGGTGCGGGCGGCGCTGCCGAGGGGCGGCCGCCCGACCGGCCCTACGCTGGTCCGATGCCCGACGAGTCGCACGAGCCGCCCCGGAACCACCCCGACGCGGCGCCCACCAGGCCGACGGACGCGGCGCCCACGACGCCCGCCGATGCGGTGACGACGACGCCCGCGGACGCGGCGCCGACCCCCGCGGACGCGGCGCCGACCCTGCCGGCGGAGGCAGCGCCCACCACCACGGGCCCAGCGCCGAGGCCCGCGTCGCCGACCGCGTCCTCGGACACCCCCACGGCGGCGACCGCCCCCGTGCCCGACGAGGCCGAGCTCGCGCGCGTCGCCGAGCCCGCGACCGTGCGTCGGGCCCCCAAGTTCGGGGCGTTCGTGACCGCGGGCGTGCTCCTGGGCGCCGTGCTGGGCTTCGTGGTCGCCCTGATCACCGGCTCCGCGGTCGAGGGCGACGGCGGCACCGGTCTCATCTCGTTCCTCGACGGGCAGGGCTCCGCGCGGCTGCTCGTCGCGCTCGCGGGCGCGACCCTCGGGGCGCTCGTCGCGGGGATCGCCGCGATCGTCGCCGACCGGCGGAGCCTGCGCGGGCGGTGACCGCGGTGCGGTCGTCGGTGCTGCCGTCGGGGCCCGTTGTGCGACCATGGTGACGTGGCCCTTCGCGGAGACGGACTTCTGAACCACGACCTCCTACCCCACGAGAAGGGACCCCAGGACGCGTGCGGCGTCATGGGGATCTGGGCTCCGGGTGAAGAGGTCGCCAAGCTCGCCTACTTCGGGCTGTACGCGCTGCAGCACCGCGGCCAGGAGTCGGCGGGCATCGCCACGTCCAACGGCGAGCAGCTGCTCGTCTACAAGGACATGGGCCTCGTCTCGCAGGTCTTCGACGAGACCGCGCTCAACGCGCTGCAGGGGCACATCGCCGTCGGGCACACGCGGTACTCGACCACGGGCGGCAGCACGTGGGAGAACGCGCAGCCGACGCTCGGTGCCACCGCGGGCGGGACGGTCGCCCTGGGGCACAACGGCAACCTGACGAACTCCGCCGAGCTCGTCGACCTCGTCGCCGAGCGCTACGGCTCGCAGCGCCGCGGGGAGCTCGCGCGCGGGAACACGACCGACACGGCGCTCATCACCGCGCTGCTCGCGGGCGACCCGGACCACACGCTCGAGGCCACGGCGCTCGAGGTGCTCCCGCGCCTCAAGGGCGCCTTCTGCCTCGTCTTCATGGACGAGCACACGCTGTACGCCGCGCGCGACCCGCAGGGCGTCCGCCCGCTCGTGCTCGGTCGGCTCGAGCGCGGCTGGGTCGTCGCGAGCGAGACCCCGGCGCTCGACATCGTCGGCGCCTCGTTCGTCCGGGAGATCGAGCCGGGCGAGCTCGTCGCGATCGACGCCGACGGGCTGCGCAGCACCCGCTTCGCGCAGGTCGACCGCGCGGGCTGCGCGTTCGAGTACGTGTACCTCGCGCGCCCCGACACGTCGATCGCGGGCCGCTCCGTGCACGCCGCGCGCGTCGCGATGGGCCGCCGGCTCGCGCAGGAGCACCCCGTCGAGGCCGACCTCGTGATCCCCGTCCCGGAGTCCGGCACCCCCGCAGCCGTCGGGTACGCCGCCGAGTCGGGCATCCGGTTCGGGCAGGGCCTGACGAAGAACGCCTACGTCGGCCGCACGTTCATCCAGCCGTCCCAGACGCTGCGCCAGCTCGGCATCCGCCTCAAGCTCAACCCGCTCAAGGACGTCATCCGCGGGCAGCGCCTCGTGGTGGTCGACGACTCGATCGTGCGCGGCAACACCCAGCGGGCGCTCGTGCGGATGCTGCGCGAGGCCGGCGCCGCCGAGGTGCACATCCGCATCAGCTCGCCGCCGGTGAAGTGGCCGTGCTTCTACGGGATCGACTTCGCGTCGCGCGCCGAGCTCATCGCGAACGGGCTCGCGGTCGAGGAGATCGGGGCCTCGCTCGGCGCCGACTCGCTCGGCTACATCTCCGCCGAGGGGATGATCGCGGCGACCGAGCAGCCCGCGACGCAGCTCTGCACCGCGTGCTTCAGCGGGAAGTACCCGATCGAGCTCCCGCCGTCGGACCGGCTCGGCAAGCACCTGCTCGAGCAGAACGAGCTGCCGCTGGGCGCCCCCGAGGACGGCCTCGCGACGCTCCTGCACGGTGCCGGCGGCGCGACCGCGCTGGACCACCCGTGACCGCCGCGGTCCCCGGCGCCGGCGGCGCCGCGCCCGCCGTCACGTACGCCGACGCCGGGGTCGACACGCACGCCGGCGACAAGGCCGTCGAGCTGATGAAGGACGCCGTGCGAGCGACGCACGGGCCGCAGGTGCTCGGCGGCGTCGGTGGGTTCGCCGGCCTCTACGACGCCTCGGCGCTGCTCCGCTTCCGGCGCCCGCTGCTCGCGACGTCGACCGACGGGGTCGGCACCAAGGTTGCGATCGCGCAGGCCCTCGACATCCACGACACCATCGGCTTCGACCTCGTCGGCATGGTCGTCGACGACATCGTCGTGGTCGGGGCGACGCCGCTGTTCATGACGGACTACATCGCGTGCGGCCGGGTCGTGCCCGAGCGGATCGCCGGGATCGTGCGCGGCATCGCGGCGGCGTGCGAGGTCGCCGGGACGGCGCTCGTCGGCGGTGAGACCGCGGAGCACCCCGGCCTGCTGGGACCCGACGAGTACGACGTCGCCGGGGCCGCCACGGGCCTGGTCGAGGCCGACGAGCTGCTCGGCCCCGAACGGGTGCGCACCGGCGACGTGCTGGTCGCGCTCGGCTCGTCCGGGCTGCACTCGAACGGGTACTCGCTCGTCCGGAAGGTCGTCGAGGTCGCCGGGTGGGGCCTCGAGCGCCACGTGCCCGAGCTGGGTCGCACGCTCGGCGAGGAGCTGCTCACCCCGACGCGCGTGTACGCGTCCGACTGCCTGGCGCTCGTCGAGCGGGCCGCCGGTGGCGTGCACGCGTTCAGCCACGTGACCGGGGGAGGCCTCGCGGCGAACGTCGCGCGCGTGCTGCCGGCCGGCGTCGTCGCGGACGTGGACCGTGCCGGGTGGACGCTGCCGCCGGTGTTCTCGCTCGTGCAGGGGCTCGGCAACGTCCCCTGGGGCGACCTCGAGAACACGCTCAACCTCGGCGTCGGCATGGTCGCGATCGTCGCCGCCGACGCGGTGGACGGGGTGCTCGCGCACGCCGGTGAGCTCGGGCTGCCCGCGTGGGTGCTCGGCTCGGTGCGCGAGCTCGACCCGGTGCGCGACGTCGCGGGCGACAGCGACCTCGTCACGGGGACCAAGGGCGTCCACGCGGGGGCCGTGCGGCTCTCGGGCGCGTACCGCGTCGGCTGACCCGGTACGCGCTGCGGCTCCTCACGCGCGGTTGCGCCGGCGGTGGCGTGCGCGCGGCTGCCTCCGGGCCCGGCGTGCGGGTGCGGTGCTGCCGCGGGCACCGCTGCACCGGTGTGCGGCGCTGCCGCTGGCGACCACCGGCTCGAGCCCGCACCGTCGACAGCGCGCGCCGCGCGGGGTCGACGTCGACCGGCCACGAGGGCAGCCGGAACCCGGCGCCCCCGATCCGGTGTCAGCCGGGGTTCGTCCCGACCGATCCGGCGTCAGCCGCGGCTGCTCCCGATCGATCCGGAGTCACCCGGCGAACGGCACGGCCGAGCGACCGCGATCACTCGCGGTCGGCCTCGGCGGGTGCTTCAGCGCTCGGTGAGCCAGGAGGGGAGGTCGTCCCCGTCCGGGTCGTCGTCGGTGTCCACAGCGCGGCGGCTGTCGGTCACGACATCGTTGCGGCCGTGCGACGTGAGCTCCTGCTCGAGAGCTCGGTAGTTCGTCTCCGGGCTGAAGTACTTCAGCTCCCGAGCGACCTTCGTCTGCTTAGCCTTCTGACGGCCGCGCCCCATGGCATCGACCCCCTCTTACGTGGATGCGGGGCGGCTACGTGCTGACACGTGCGGCCCCGGGGTGCTGAATCGTCTCTTCGTGGGGCAACGGTACATGCTCCGTCGGTATTCCGACCACTCGCGGCGAGCTCTCACCCGGGCGATCGCGTCACAGCGGGGCCGACGAACTCAAAGCTACCGTTTGGTCGGGATCGCCCCGATGTGTATCGTTGCAGAACCGTTCCAGAGTACGCCGCGAGTGGCCGGTGTGAGCAACTCGTGCTACGAAATGCGGCTTTGAGACGGGTACGTCATGCTAGGTGAAGCGGCGCGTGGGGGGCTGCCCCAGGTGTCGTGTGCGTGCCGGTCAGCAGTATTCGTACACCAGCACGGTCGGGGTGGGGGCGCCGTAGGTAGGGGCTGCTGCTTCGGCGGTGCTCGACCTGGAGGATGTCCATGTCCGCACACCCCGCAGAGTCCGAGGCGCTGCTCACTCCGTCCGAGGTCGCGAGCCTGTTCCGCGTCGACCCGAAGACCGTGACCCGCTGGGCCAAGGCCGGCAAGCTCACCTCGATCCGCACGCTCGGCGGTCACCGCCGCTACCGCGAGGCCGAGGTCCGTGAGCTCCTGGACGGCATCCCGCGCCAGCGCGCCACCACCGCCTGAGACGACGACCGCACCGCCCTCCCCTCGGGCGTGCCGCGTCCTGTCCCGACGCGCGTCACTGCCCCGTCCGATCTCCGCGCGTGAGCCTCACGGGTCCCGGGAGACACTCGAGACGTGCCCCTCACCGCGACCAGCCCGACCGGCCCTCACGGCGACGATGCCGCGGAGGCCCCGGTCGTGCCGTGGCTCGACCCCGATGCGGCCTACCGCGCGATCAGCGGCCGCGACCCCCGCTTCGACGGACGCCTCTACGTCGGCGTCGTGTCCACCGGGGTCTACTGCCGGCCCTCGTGCCCCGCGCGCACCCCCCGACCCGAGAACTGCCGCTTCTACCCGGCGGCCGCCGCCGCCGTGGCCGCGGGCTTCCGTGCGTGCCGGCGCTGCCGCCCCGACGCCCTGCCCGGCTCGCGCGAGTGGGACGTGCGCGGTGACCTCGCTGCCCGCGCGCTCCGGGCCATCGCCGACGGCGCCGTCGACGACGTCGGTGTCGACGGCCTCGCGGCGCGGCTGCACGTCAGCGTGCGGCACCTGCACCGGGTGCTCGTGGCCGAGGTCGGTGCGTCGCCGCTCCAGCTCGCGCGCACCCGGCGTGCCCAGCTCGCCCGGATGCTGCTCGACCAGACCGACCTGTCGATGGCCGACGTCGCGTTCGGCTCGGGCTTCGCGAGCGTGCGCCAGTTCAACGACGTCGTCCGCGAGCACTTCGGCGCACCGCCGAGCGAGCTCCGCCGGGCCCGACGCCGTGGGGCCCTCGCGCTGGATGACGCCGCCGCGACGGACCGGCTGCCCGTGACCGGCGCCCGCCTGAGCCTGCGGCTGCGGTTCACCCCGCCGTTCGACGTGGGCTCGTGGTTCCGCCACGTCGCGCACCGTGCCGTCCCCGGGCTCGAGCGGGCGGCGGGGGGACCGGGGCCAGCACCGCTCGGGTCCGGCACGGGCGCGGCGGAGGACGGGGTCCGGACGGTCGACGCCGCCGTCGCGCAGGCGGCGGGCCGCACCGGGGCCAGGGCGCACGCGGACGACGGCGGCGCGCACGCGACGGTGGAGACGGGTGGCCTTGCGGCAGCGGCGCCCGCCGAGCCTGCAACCGCCGCGATGTCGGTCACGCGGCTGCTGCGCGGCGCCGAGGGGCCGGTCCACGTGACCGTGGTGCTCGCGGCCGACGGGAGCGCGGTCCACGCGCACCTCGAGCTCACCTCGCTCGCCGACCTCGCACCGACCGTGACCCGGCTGCGGCGGTGGCTCGACCTCGACGCCGACCCCGGGCTGATCGCCGCCGCGCTCGGCGGTGACCCCCTGCTCGGGCCGCTCGTCGCCGCGCGGCCCGGTCTGCGCGTGCCCGGCACGACGGACCCGTTCGAGCTCGCGGTGCGGGCGGTGCTCGGGCAGCAGGTGTCGACCGCGGCCGCACGCACGATCGCGGGCCGGCTCGTCGCGGCGTACGGCGAGCCGGGTGCCGACGGCCTGAGCCTCTTCCCGTCGCCCGGCACGCTCGCGGCGGTCGGGACGCCCGCGCTGCGTGCGCTCGGGCTCAACGAAGGCCGCGCGTCGACCATCGGCGTCGTCGCGCGCGCGGTCGCGGACGGGCTGCGCCTCGACCCCGGCGTCGACCGTGAGCGCGTGCGCGCCGAGCTGCTCGCGCTGCCCGGGATCGGGCCGTGGACCGCGGACTACGTCGCGCTGCGCGCGCTCGGCGACCCCGACGTCTTCCCCGCCGGGGACCTGATCCTCCGGCGCGCCCTGGCCGAGCTGCCGGGCGGCGCGGGGGAGCCGGTCGACGTCCGTACGGCGGAGGCACGGGCTGCGGCGTGGAGCCCTTGGCGCGGCTATGCGGCGCAGCACCTCTGGTCGGCGTGGTCGCACCGGGTGGAGCTCGCCGCTGCCGAGCCGCGGCGTCCGAAAGCCGCCAGAAGGGTGCGCCGCGTGGCGCGATGATGGAGGCATGACGACGTTGCTCGCGGCCATCCTCGACACCCCCGCCGGTCCGCTCACCGTGGTGCTCGACGCCGAGGGGATCGTCCGGGTCTCCGGCTTCGGGCCCTTCGACGAGACCGTCGAGCGGCTGCCCGCGGACGTGCGCGCCGCCGGCGTCCAGCGCCTCGACCCCGACGCGCTCGAGGCGGTGGGACCCGGACCTGCTGCGGTCGTCGACGCCGTCCGTGCGTACGCCGCCGGGCACGTCGGAGCGCTCGACACCGTGCCCGTCGCCCAGCCCGGAGGGCCGTTCCAGCAGGAGCTCTGGCGCGCGATGCGGGCGATCCCGCCGGGGGCGACGGTCAGCTACACCGCGCTCGCCGCTGCCGCGGGACGGCCGGCGGCGGTCCGGGCGGCGGGCGGGGCGTGCGCGCGCAACCTCGTGGCACCGTTCGTGCCGTGCCACCGCATCGTGCGGTCGAGCGGGCAGATCGGCGGGTACTACTTCGGCCCGGGGCCCAAGCGTGCGCTGCTCGCGCACGAGGAGGCCGCACGGGGCGCGACGCTCGAGTCGGCCTCCGCGTCGGCCTGAGGGAACCGCGCGCGTCGGAGTCCGCACGTCGGCCCTGGGCGAGCGCCGGCGCGCGGACGAACGCGGTCCCGGAGCCCGGACGGCCGGCCGGTCGCTGCGCTCGAGCCTCGGACGCGGCTCGGCCGCCGGGCGCGCGCGGTCGCGCGACCCGACGGCCGGCAGGGACTACTTGCGGATCGCGCCCGTGATGAGCAGCGCGAGCACCGCAGCTGCGCCGCCGACGATCGCCCGGGCCTTGTTCCGGTTGGCCGGGTCGGCCGCGGGGTCCGTGCCGAGCGCGTCGCGCCACAGGCGCTTGCCGGCGTCGACGGCGTTGTTCGCCTGGTAGCGGGGGTCGAGCCGCGTCGAGAGCTCGTCGACCGTCGCGGCGAGCTCGGCGCGGGTCGCGGCCAGCTGGGCCTCCATCGCGGTGAGCTTCGGGTCGGTGGTCATCAGTGGAGGCCCTCCTTGACGGCGTCGACGTCGAGCTTCACGTTCTCCACGGCCCGCTCGGGGGTCGGGGGAGCACCGGCCTGGAGGCGCTTGATCCCGACGAGCGCGAGCACGGCCGTGACGATCAGCAGGACGACACCCACGAGCAGCGCGGCGAGCCACAGGGCCATCTGACCGTTGAGCGCGATGATCGCCGTCGCGAGCAGCACCGCGAACGTGAAGAAGCCGAAGAACGCTGCACCCGCGAGCAGCCCGATCCCGATGCCGGCCTTCTTCGCCTGACCCGCGATCTCAGCCTTCGCGAGCTCGATCTCGGCACGCACGAGCTTCGAGCTCTGCTCACTGAGCCGCCCGATCAGCTGCCCGATCGACTGCTGGTCGGTCGGCGATCTTGTCTCGTGTGACGCGGTCACCATCTCTTCACCCTCCGTCCGGCGGTCCGTGCAGACCTCAGGACCCCCAGTGTGGCCTCACCTGCGGCGTTGTGCGCGTCAACCTGCCCGGTCGGGCGGTGCATCGGTGCTGGTCGCGGCGTGTCGGGGCGGCGCGTCGACCCGTCGCGGGTCGCTGGGTGCCCGCGTGGGCCGTGGGTCCGGGAGAGCCCCGACCGCGCGGCTCGACGGTGCGGGCGCCGACGGCCGACGAGCCGGCGGGCGGTCAGCCGCCGAAGGGCAGGACGGGGCGGCCGGGCACGTCGACCCGCACCCGGAACAGGGCGCCCGCCTCGGGCTCGGGGTCGTCGAGGTCCTCGCGCGACGTCGTGACGTACAGGTCGCGCAGGTCGGGGCCGCCGAGCGTGCACGCGGTCGTGAGCCGGACGGGCAGGCGGACCTCCGTCAGCACCTCCCCGGTCGGGGACACGCACCGGACGCGGCCGGCGCCGTTGAGCGCGACCCAGACGTTGCCCGCCGAGTCGACCGCCAGGCCGTCGGGGTGGCCGTCGTCGGGCGCGTGGAACGGGCGCCGGCCGGTGAGCTCGCCGTCGACCACGTCGAACACGTCCGTGCGACCCGTCGCGGTGTCGTCGTAGTAGGCGCGCATGCCGTCGGGGGAGAAGTCGAGGCCGTTCGAGACCGTCACGCGCGGCAGCACGGTGCGCGCGGTGCCGTCGGGGGCGATGCGGTAGAGCGTCGCGGCGCCCTCGGTCTTGTCGTAGGCCATCGAGCCGGCGTAGAGGTTCCCCGCGGGGTCGCAGCCGCCCTCG
The DNA here is from genome assembly GCF_047229345.1 of Cellulomonas jepli. Taxonomy (NCBI): domain Bacteria; kingdom Bacillati; phylum Actinomycetota; class Actinomycetes; order Micrococcales; family Cellulomonadaceae; genus Cellulomonas; species Cellulomonas jepli. Next base: position 58,268 of record NZ_JBFTER010000019.1, read on the forward strand.
TTCATCCGGACGCCCGGGTCGGTCCACAAGGGCTCGAGGGGCGTCGGGAGCTCGTCCGGCCCGTCGGCGAGACCGATCCCGCGCTCGAGCCCGACGACGTAGCCGCCGCGGGTCCGCGGGCGCACGAACGCGGCGACGGTGCCGACGTGCAGGCGGTCGACGGACCCGTCGTCGCGCAGCGTGAGGACGTCGCCCGCGAGCATGTCGACCCAGCGCAGCCCGCCCCACGCCGCCGACCAGACCGGGCCCTCGCCGTGGTACGTGATCGCGTCGGTGACCTGCTCGGGGGTCGGGCTCATGGGTCCTCCGGGTTCGCGGGCGTTGCACCCCCCGGCTCACCCGGCCGGGCGGCGTGCGCCATCGCTGGACGGTCCTGTCGCGGTGGTCCGGCCGGGGAGCGGACGACGGCGAGGGGCTCGGAACGGGGCCCGGCTCGGCGAGGGCCCGGCTCGGCGAGGGCCCGGCTCGGCGTGGGCCGGCTCGGCGTGGGCCCGGAACGGCGGGAGCCCGGCACGACGCAGGAGGGCCCGGGACGACGAAGCCCCGCACCGGTGATCCGGGCGGGGCTCGTGCTGTGGCCACTGGCAGGGTCGAACTGCCGACCTTTCGATTTTCAGTCGAACGCTCTACCAACTGAGCTAAGTGGCCGAACCGACAACGCCCGGCCAGATGACCGGGCGTTGATCGAGCGACCCCGACGGGACTTGAACCCGCGACCTCCGCCGTGACAGGGCGGCGCGCTAACCAACTGCGCTACGGGGCCTCGTGGTGAGACAAGACCTTCATGCTGAACTGCTCGTACCCCCAACGGGATTCGAACCCGTGCTACCGCCGTGAAAGGGCGGGGTCCTGGGCCGCTAGACGATGGGGGCGACTCGCCCCGGACGTCGAGGCGTCTCTAGACCGGGATTGAGCATACGGGTTCCCGGGCGGAACTCCAAAGTCGATCCCGCCCGGGTCCGCTGCGGGCCGCTGACCTGCGGTTCTGCAGCCGCGCGCGGTGCTGCGGTGGCTCGCCGGCTCTCCGACGCCGCTCGCTCGTCGGTCCGGGGGAGGATGGTGCCCATGGTGGAGATGTCGCTCGAGGAGTTCGAGGACGCCGTCCGGGACGCGCTCGACGAGATCCCCGAGGAGCTCGCGGCGCAGATGGACAACGTCGTGGTGCTCGTCGAGGACGACCCGCCCGAGGACGACCCGGACCTCCTCGGCCTGTACGACGGCACGCCCCTGACGGAGCGCGGCGAGTTCTGGGCGACGGGCGCGCTGCCGGACCGCATCACGATCTTCCGGAACCCGACCCTCGCGCTGTGCGAGGACCGCGAGGAGGTCGTCGAGGAGGTGGCGGTCACGGTCGTCCACGAGATCGCGCACCACTTCGGCATCGACGACGAGACGCTGCACCGGCTCGGCTGGGGCTGAGGGCGCCCGTGCGCGTGGGCGGCCCTCGGTAGCCTGACCGGCATGGACGCGCTGCGCGAGGACACCGGGGCGGGCTCGCCCGAGGGCATGCGGATCGGGATCGTGCTGCTCCCGCAGGAGCGCTGGGCCGACCAGCGCGCGCGGTGGCAGCGCGCCGAGGAGTACGGGTTCGACCACGCGTGGACCTACGACCACCTCGCGTGGCGCTCGCTCGTCGACGAGCCGTGGTTCGCGACCGTCCCGCTGCTCGCTGCGGCGGCTGCGGTCACCGAGCGCATCGGGCTCGGGACGTGGGTCGCGTCGCCGAACTTCCGCCACCCCGTGCCGTTCGCCAAGGACGTGATGGGGCTCGACGACATCAGCGGCGGGCGGTTCGTGCTCGGGCTCGGCGCGGGCGGGGAGGGGTTCGACGCGTCGGTCCTGGGCCCGCCCCCGAGGCGCCCCGAGCGCACGCGGCGGTTCACGGAGTTCGTCGAGCTGCTCGACCGGCTGCTCACGCACCCCGTGACGGATCACGCCGGGGACTTCTACGTCGCGGACGCGGCCCGGATGATCCCCGGGACGCTCGCGCGGCCCCGCACACCGTTCGTCGTGGCGGCCAACGGCCCCCGGGCGATGGCGGTCGCCGCGCGGCACGGGCAGGGCTGGGCGACGTTCGGGCCGACGTTCGAGCCCGGCGAGCTCGACGGCGCGACGCCGGCGCAGGCGCAGGAGCGCTGGTGGGAGGGGCTCGCGGCGCTGACGGACGTGTTCGACGGCGTGCTCGCCGCCACGCCCCCGAGCGGCTCGACGGTCGGGGCCGGCGCCGGTGCCGGTGCCGGTGCCGGCGCGGCCGAGGGTGCGCCGCGGGACCCGCTGCGCCGGTACCTCAGCATCGACGGCGCGCCCGTGTTCGCCCTCGACTCCGTCGACGTGCTGGTCGAGGGCGTCGAGCGGGCGGCCGCGCTCGGCTACACCGACCTCGTCCTGCACTGGCCGCGCGCCGAGGGCGTGTACGCCGGGTCCGAGGCGGTGCTCGAGGAGGCCGCGTCCCGGCTCGCGGAGCTGCGCCGGGTCCCGGTCGTCGCCCGCTGAGGCCCGACCGCGCACGGCGGCCGGCCCGGCAGCGAGCACGGCCGGGCACCAGACTCTTATACACATAACCGAGCCCACGAGACCGTCACCTTGATCGCGTATGCCGTCTTCTGCTTGAAAAAGGGGGGGGGGGGGGGGGGGGGGGGGGGGGGGGGGGGGGGGGGGGGGGGGGGGGGGGGGGGGGGGGGGGGGGGG